>NZ_QPFC01000014.1:0-5433 GCF_003427465.1 Nocardiopsis sp. TNDT3
CCACCCGGCCGCCGTCGAGCACCGCGATCCGGTCGGCGAGGGCGAGGGTGGACCTGCGGTGGGCCACGAGCAGGACGGTGCGGTCGGCGGTGACGTCGGCGAGCGTGGCGACCATGGCGGCCTCGGTGGAGGCGTCCACGGCCGAGGTGGCGTCGTCCAGCACCAGGACGCGGGGGTCGCCCAGGAGCGTGCGGGCCAGGGCCACGCGCTGGCGCTGGCCGCCGGACAGGGTCAGGCCGCGCTCGCCCACGGGGGTGTCGTAGCCGTCGGGGAGCGCGCGGACGAAGCCGTCGGCCCCGGCGGCGCGGGCCGCCGCGCGGACCTGCTCGCGGGTGGCGTGCGGGCGTCCGTACGCGATGTTGTCGGCGACCGAGCCGGAGAACAGGAACGGCTCCTCGAAGGCCACGCCGACCGCGGCGCGCAGCGAGCGCAGGCGAAGCGAGCGCACGTCCACCGCGCCGCCGGGAGGGCCGATCCGCACGGCGCCGCCGGTGGTGTCGTAGAAGCGCGGCAGCAGCAGCGAGACGGTGGACTTGCCCGACCCGGAGGGGCCGACCAGCGCCAGGGTCTCGCCCGGGCGCACGCTCAGGGACAGCCCGTCGAGCACGGTGGAGTCGCGGGTGTAGCCGAAGCGCACGCCGTCCAGCTCCACGCCGACCGGCCCCTCGGGCACGTCGGCGGCGTCGGGCGCGTCGGTGACGTCGGGGCGGGAGTCGGCGAGGTCGAACACGCGCAGGGCCGCGGGCCGCACGAGCTGGGCGCTCATGACCAGGTTGGACAGGGACGCCGACGGCGCGGTGAGGGTGACCATGTACCCGGAGAAGGCGACGAGGGCGCCCAGGGACACCTCGCCGCGCGCGACCAGCCACGCGCCGACCACCAGCACCGCGGCCTGGCCGAGGTAGGGCAGCACGCCGAGGGTGGCGCTGGGGGCCGCCTGCATGCGGGCCACCCGCATGCGCTCGCCGAACAGGCGGGCGGCGAGGTCGGCCAGACGCCGGGTCTCGCGCTCCTCCTGCCCGAAGGCCTTGACGACGCGGACGCCGGTCACGGTCTCCTCGACGTGCTGGGCGATCTCGGCGGTGCGGCGCTGCACGGCCATGGTCGCGGGCGGCATGCGCCTGCTCACGCGCGCCGTCACCACGACGAAGGAGACCACGACGGCCGCGGCCACGACGGTGAGCACGGGGGAGAGCCACAGCATCGCCGAGAAGGCGAACACGATGAGCACGAGGCCGCCCAGGGCCTGCGGCGCGGTGGCCAGCAGCCCCTGGACCAGTTGCAGGTCGGTGCCCGCGCGCGACATCACCTGGCCGGTGCGCAGGGTGTCCTGTTTGCCGCCGTCGAGACGCTGGACCGAGTCGAACACGGCCGTGCGCAGGTCGTGCTGGACGCCCAGGGCCAGCTTGCCGGACAGGAACTGGCGGGCGAACGCCCCGGCGAACTGGAGCGCGGCGGCTCCCAGCAGGGCGAGGGCGAGCACGCCGATCCGGTCCGTGCGCCCCTGGACCGCGTCGTCCACGGCGATCTGGGCGGCCAGCGGGGCCAGCGCGGTCAGCCCGGTCCCCAGGACGGCCGCCGCGGCCACCCCCGCGGCCAGCCCCGGGTGGCGGCGGCAGGCGGACAGCAGCCGCAGGACCCAGTGGCGGTCCCGGGCTGCGGGCGCTTCGGTCGGCGGGGAGCCGGGCATCAGACCTCCGGTGTGACGGGGCGCGCCAGGACGAGCTGCTCCCACGCGGGCCGCGCCCCGGTGGCCGCGTACAGCAGTGCCAGGGCCACGCCCGCGTCCCCTTCGAGGAAGGAGGCGTCGCGGATCATCCCGGCGGGGTTGAAGTAGGTCAGCGGCCCTTCGGCGCGCCGCTCGGCGAGCCAGCCGGTCCAGCGCCGGACGCACTCCAGCCCCTCGGGCAGGCCGTGGTCGTCGTGGGCTCGGCGGCCGAACCAGACCAGTCCGGCGGCGCCGTGGCACACGCACCCGTCCGTGATCCCGCAGTCCCGCTCGGGCCGGGTGGCGACCGCCGAAGCGGTGGCGCGGGCCAGGTCGGCGTCGCGCGGGTCCCCGGTGACCCCGGCGGCCGCGGTCAGCGCCAGGGCGATACCGGGGTCCCCCGAGCACCAGGTGGCGCGGGCGGGCGTGTAGCGCGTCTCGACGCGGTGCGGGAAGACGGCGTGGGAGAAGTCGCCGCGCTGGGCGCGCAGCCAGCGCACGGAGTCGTCGAGCAGCGGGCGTGCGCGCGGGGCGGCGGCCGTCCCGGCGGCCGAGGCGAGGTAGGACACCAGTCCGGCGGTGCCGTGGGCGGCGCCGAGCACCCGGCAGCCCGCGGACTGGTCGGCGCGGCGCGCCGGGGAGTCGCCCAGGCGCAGGAACAGGCCGTCGCCGTCGCGTTCGGCGCGCTCCTCGACCACGTCCAGGACGCCGGAGGTGGCCTTGTCGCGGAACCCGGCGTCGGGGTGGGCCAGGGCGTAGGCGCCCAGGCCCAGCACGCCCATGGGCAGGTCGACCTCGCCCTCGGCGGGGTAGTCGGCGATCCACCGCAGGACGGCGTCGTCCACGGCGCCCAGTCCGGACGGCTCGGTGCCGCGCTCCCGGGCGAGCCGGAGCGCGGTCCACCCGGCCTGGGCGGCGCCCCGGTAGAGCCAGGGGCCGGTGCCGCCGCCGGAGCGCAGCAGGCCCATCGCCTCGTGGAAGGCGTCCTCCGCGCGGTGGTCCTCGCCGAGGGCTCGGGCGAACTCCATCCGGGCCACGGCCTGGTCCAGCAGCAGCGGGAACGTGGGGTTCTCGCGCACCTGGGCGTCCATGTCGTCCAGGAACCGTCGCGCCAGGTCCAGTGTGTCCGCGTCGTTCATCGTTTCCTGCCCTCCAGTGCGTGCAGACGGCGCAGGTGGCGCCGGGCGAGTTCGTGCGCCAGGTACTCCATGCGCACCGCGTCGAAGGCGAAGGTCCGGTTCAGGTGCAGGTGCAGCGCCGACCCGAACACCGACCACCGGTCGCGGGTCCCGGTCCCGGGCTCCAGCGCGGCGGCCAGCGCGCCCAGGGCCTTGGCCACGCCCTCGTCGGGGCGGACCCCCTCCAGGTGGGCGCGCAGGGCGGCCTCGTGCGTGCGGGCGAACTTGCCGAGGCGGTTGCCCTCGCGGGTGGGGGCCACGTCCAGACCGCCCTGGCACGCGCGCAGGAACTCCTCGCGCTCGTCGAAGGCGGCGAACAGCTCGGTGCACCAGTGGGTGACGTCGGCGACCGCCCGGTAGAGGCGGGCCGACTCGTCGGCCAGCTCCGGCAGCGCGGCGGCGACGCGGTCGCTGGAGGCGGTGAACAGCCCCTCGGCCGCCCGCAGGCCCTCTGTGCCGCCGTAGCGCGCCACCTCGGGCACGTACTCGTCCAGGACGACCCTGCTGACCAGGCCCTCGGCGGCCAGCCGGGCCCCGAGGGCGTCCACGGCGGTCAGCACGCCGGGCCGCGCGGCGGGTTCGGCCGGGCGGACCCGCACCCGCACGTGGTAGCCGTCCCCGTCCTGGTAGCGGAGGAAGAACCACTGGTCGGCCTCACCGGCGGCGCGCAGGTCCGAGGAGAGCCGGTGGGCGCGCGCCACCACCTGGTCGGCGGTGGCGTGCCCGCAGTACAGGCGCGCGTAGATCCAGGCCCGGCCGTGTCCGCGGTCCAGGACGGCCGTCCCCGCGCCGGTGCCGGGCGGCTCGCGCAGGACGGGCCCGGTGGGCACGACCACCTCGGCGACGTGGCCCCCGCCGGGGCCGCGCACGGCGGGCGCCTCGGCCTGGGGCATCTCCACGAAAGCGGTGTCGCGTTCGCCGGCGCGTGCCAGGGCGGCGCGCACCGAGGCGTCCTCGCGCAGGTCCACGGGGAGCACGTGGTCGTACTCGCCGGTGCCCACCCAGGTGCGCCCGCCCAGGCCGGGCAGGCGATCGCGCAGCGCGGCGGCCGGGGAGGGCGCGGACAGGACCGCGGCGACGTCCCCGGGGCGCAGCAGCCAGCGCTCGGGGGTGACCACGACCCGGCCGCAGGTGACGCGGGGCAGGTGGGGCAGACGGGCCAGCGGGCCCCACGACCAGCCCGCTCCGCCGGACGTGGCCAGGTGGCCCAGCACCGCGTAGACCGGGTCCAGGCCGTGGAAGTCGACGTTGTGGGCGGTGTTGAGCTCCACGAGGACGGGTCGGCCGGTGCGGGCGTCGCGCAGGCGGAAGCCGTCCGGGCACAGGCGCAGGAGCAGCCGGTCCAGGTGCAGGGTGCCCGCGTGGGCGCCGGTCAGGGCGATGGTCTCGTCCAGCACGCGGGGGCGCACCAGGACGTTGCCGATGCGTCCGCCCGGGTGGTAGACGAGTTCGGCGTGGAGGGGGTTCCGCGCGGGGTCCGCGGCTCCGTGCCGCCCGCGGGCGCGGTCGACCTGCTCCCGGACGCGGTCGGCGACGGCGGGGCGGTGGAGGCCGAACCGGGCCACCAGGGCGTGGGGGGCGCGGCCGACCCCGCCGACGAGCATGCTGTGCGGTCCGTCGTGGGAGGAGGGGTCGGCGTCGCCGAGCAGGACGGCCAGCAGCGCGCGGGAGCCGTCGGTGTCGGACTCGGGCAGGTGGGCGATGTCCACGGAGCCGCCGTCGAGGTGGCCGCCGTCGGCG
The DNA here is from genome assembly GCF_003427465.1 of Nocardiopsis sp. TNDT3. NCBI lineage: Bacteria > Bacillati > Actinomycetota > Actinomycetes > Streptosporangiales > Nocardiopsidaceae > Nocardiopsis > Nocardiopsis sp. TNDT3. The sequence continues at coordinate 4,627 of NZ_QPFC01000014.1, forward strand.
GTCCAGCGTCCGAGCAGGTCGAGCAGCTCGGGGTTGACGGTGGGTTCGGCGGGGCGGGAACCGGCGCGCAGGCCCGCCCTGGCGGCGAGTTCGGAGGCGCCGCGCCGAGCGGGCCGCAGCACGCCCGACTCCAGGTCCAGCGCGCTCAGCAGCGGCACCTCGGCGTCCTCGAAGCGCTGGGCGAAGGCGGCGCGGAAGGAGGCCATGTCGAAGCCTGGGCCGCCGCCGGGGGAGGAGAGGGCGGTGAGGCGGCGCACGGCGGAGCGCAGGTCGGCGACGGTGCGCCGGTCCAGGCTGGCGGCGCGCATGGCGAGTTCGGGGTGCAGGTCGAAGCGTTCGGCGTACCTGGTCCGGGCCAGGGCGGGCGCGTGGTCGGCGGCTCGGTCCCAGGCGGTGTCGAGACGGTCGCGCAGCCCCGGCTCGAAGGGGCGCTCCCCTGCGGCGTCGGCCAGCAGGACGCGCACGGCGGCGGCCCGGTCGCGGTCGCCGACGGCGTCCAGGAGGCGCACGGCCCGGTCGGCGGGCTCGTCACCGGGGGCGATCAGGCCGTCGGAGGGCTGGAGCAGGCCCCTGTCCCTCAGTCCGCGCACGAAGGCGCGCAGGCGGTCGGGCTCCACGCCGGGCAGCCGCTCGGAGAGCGCTTCGGCGAGGTCGGCGGCGCTCATCTCGGCGCCGCCGAGGACCTCCAGGGCGGTGTCGATGGCCTCGGTGCGCCGAACGCTCACCACGGCCGCGGTGGCGTCGCCCGGAGCGGCGAAGCGCACGGCGGAGGGGCCGACGCCGGCCAGGGGGTTGAGCCGCAGGGGG
>NZ_QPFC01001166.1:0-3117 GCF_003427465.1 Nocardiopsis sp. TNDT3
CGGCCATGCCCAGGGCCTCCCGGCGGAAGCGGGCCGCGTCGGCGAGGCGGCCGGTGACCTCGGCCGGCGTCGCCAGGACGGTCAGGGCGTTCAGCTGGCCCCAGCGGTCCCCGAGTCCGCGGAAGAGTTCCAGCGCCTCACGCCCGCGGACGCCCGCCGCGTCCAGGTCCCCGCGTCCCAGGGCGTGCGAGGCCCGTGCGGTCAGGGCGGCGGCCAGCCCCCAGCGGTCGTCGCGCTCGCGGAAGACGGCCAGCGCCCGGGTGACCAGGTCCTCGCTGACGGCCCGGTCCCCCCGGCTGTACAGCACGAACCCGAGCATCCAGGCGGCGCGGGCGCGTTCGAGCACGGCGTCGCCGGACGCCCCGGGCAGGCCGTCGAAGGCCCCGAGCGCGGTGCGGGCCGGGGCGGTGTGGTCGCCCCCGTCCCCGGCCAGGATCTCGAACACCGCGGCGGTCGCCCCGGCCATGGCCGCCTCCGTGGAGGCGGACCCGCGCACCGCGTCGCGGACGCGCCGGGTCAGGCTGCGGCCCTCCCGGTAGCGGCCGCGCATGTACCAGTACCAGCCCAGGGAGTTGACGAGGCGGGCGGCGTGCCCTCCGGCTCCGCGCACCACCGCCTCGTCCAGGGCCGCGCGCAGGTTGGACGCCTCCGCGTCCAGGCGCCGGAGCGCCTCCCCCTGGGAGGGGCCCAGTATCCGTCCCGCGTACCGGCGGGCGAGGGCGGTGTAGTGGTCCAGGTGGCGCCCGCGCAGGACGTGCGCCTCACCGGCCTCGGACAGGCGCTGGCAGGCGTAGTCGGCGACGGACTCCAGGAGCCGGTGGCGGCGGCCGGTGAGGGGGTCGTCCACGGCCGCGACGAGGGAGCGGTCGACCAGGCTCGTGAGCAGGTCCACGACGTCGGCGGCGTCGATGCCCCCGCCCGAGCAGACGGCCTCGGCGTCCTCGGGGGCGCACCCGCCGGTGAACACGGCGAGGCGGCGCAGCAGGACGCGCTCGCGCTCGTCGAGCAGTTCCCAGCTCCAGTCGACCGTGGCGCGCAGGGTGCGCTGGCGCGGGGGCAGGTGGCGGCGGGCGGTGGCCAGCAGCCGGAAGCGGTCGTCCAGGCGCGAGAGCACACCGGTGACGCCGAGGGCGCGCACGCGGGTGGCGGCCAGCTCCAGGGCCAGGGGGATGCCGTCGAGGCGGCGGCACAGCAGGGCGACGTCGGCGGCGTTGTCCGGGGTCAGGGCGAACCCGGGGGCGGAGGCGGCGGCGCGTTCGGCGAACAGGCGCACCGCGCCGGAGTCGCCGACGCGGTCGGCCGGTGTGTCGGCGGAGGGCACGGGCAGGGGTTCGACGCCGAACAGGACCTCTCCGGGCACGCCGAGGGGTTCGCGGCTGGTGGTCAGGACGCGCAGGTCCGGCAGGCGGCCGAGCAGGGCCGAGACCAGGTCGGCGACCTCGCCCGCGAGGTGCTCGCAGTTGTCCAGGACGAGCAGGGCGTGCCTGCCCTCCAGCGCGCCCAGCACGTGGCGCAGGGGGTCCGTCCCGCCGCCGTCGCGGACCCCGAGTGCCCGGGCCAGGGCCGTGACCGGGTCCGGTTCGGACGCGGGGGAGCCCGGCGCGGCCCGCTGGGCGGCGAACTCGACCATGTGCGCCCCGCCGCCGAAGCCGGGGGCGAGCTCGTGCGCGATCGCGAGGGCCAGGCGGGTCTTGCCGACCCCGCCGATCCCGGTGAGGGTGACCAGGCGGACCTCCGCCAGCAGCCGTGCCACCCGCCGCTGCTCCTCCTCGCGGCCCACGAGCGCGGTGAGCGGCAGGGGCGGGAAGGCGCGGCCGGTGAGCGCGTGCGCCGGGGCGGCGCCGGCGGAGGGCGCGGCCCGGGTTCCGGGCGGGGTCCCCGGTCCGGGAGCGGGCGCCTCCGGTGTTCCACGGGCGTCCCCCGCCCGGGGAGGAACGTTCGAGTCCGTTCCGGGCGTGTTCCCCGTACCGGAGGCAGGTGCCTCCGGCGCCCCGTGGACGCCCTCCACCTGCGGCAACGGCTCCCCCGGCGGTCCGGACGCGGTCCCCGGCGCGGAAAAGGGCTCCTCCGGCGTCCCGTGGAAGCTCCCTGCCTGCGGGAACGGATCCCCGGGTGCCACGGCGGCGCCTCCCGGCCCCGGCACAGGCGCTCCCGGCGTCGCGCGGACGGCTCCCGCGCGCGGCGCGGGTTCCGTCGGAACTGGGGAGGCGCGTGCCGTCGCGGGCACGGTTTCCGCCGGTGTTCCGGACTCGGAGACGCCCCCGGAAACCGGTGAGGTCGGCTGGTGCCGCAGGATGCGGCCGTGCAGCTCGGCCACCTCGGGGCCGGGGTCCACCCCCAGCTCCTCCCGCAGGCGCCCGGCCAGGGCCGTGTGCGCGGCCAGTGCCTCGGCCTGGCGTCCGCCCTCGTACAGGGCGCGCATGTACGCGGCCACCAGCCGCTCGCGCAGGGGGTGCTCGGCCACGAGGGCGCCCAGCGGACCGGTCACCCCGCGGTGCTCGCCCAGGTCGAGCCGGGTGAGGGCGTGTTCCTCCAGCGCGCCCAGGCGGCGCTCCTCCAGCCGGGCGGCCGTCGGCCGGGCGAACTCCTCGTCGGCCACGTCGGCGTAGGCGGGGCCCCGCCACAGTTCCAGGGCCTCGGTGAGCAGCCGGGCACGTTCGCGGGGACCGGCGGCGTCCTGGGCCGCGTCCGCCAGCAGGTGGAAGCGCTCGGCGTCCACGGAGGCGGGAGGCACGTCGAGGAGGTAACCGGGCGGGCGGTGGCGGACCAGGTCGCGGGCGCCGGGTTCGGCCTCCTCCAGCGCCCGGCGCAGGGCCCACACCTTGCGTTGCAGGGCGCGTTCGGGGCTGCCGGGCCGGGGCCCGTGCGCCCACAGCCACTCCACGAGCCGGTCCGCCGACACCGGCCAGCCCCGGTGGGCGAGCAGGGCCGCCAGCAGGACGCGGGCCTTGCGTTCGGGGATCGGCACGGCCCGGCCGCCGTCCGTGAACGCGCGGACGGGACCCAGGACACCGAAGCGCATGGCCTCACCGTAGCCGAGGGCGGGGACGCCGACCCGGTGCGGGCCGGGCGCGCGAATCCCGGCCCGGCGCGGAGACCCCCGGCCCGGTGCGGACC
>NZ_QPFC01001167.1:0-817 GCF_003427465.1 Nocardiopsis sp. TNDT3
GGTCGCGTTGCAGGAGAGTGGTCACGGCCTGCTCCTGCCCCAGATCATGCAGTGCCTCTAGCAGAAGAGCGACACCTTCGGGGTCGGTGAGGTCGGCGTGGGTGGCGGGACTGTGCTCCAGGAGAGCGGTCACGGCTTGTTCCTGCCCTGTCCCGTGCAGCAGTTGCAGCAGGTCTGCGATGGCTTCCGTATCGGAAAGGTCGATAGTCATCCAGTCAGCGCTGTACCTGCTCGGGTAAGCATCCTTGGTCAACAAGCGCACCAGGCTCCGGCCGAGGGTGTTGGGATGAGCCGAGGTTGCCCGGTGCCAGAGCCGGGTCGCGTGCTGGAACAGCCCACGAGCCTCGGCGGCTTCAGCCAGAGTGTGCAGGGTGTGGGGGTCGTGGGTGTGGTCGAGCAGGGCCTGCCACAGGGCAGGGCTGCCGAGTTGGTCGGCGCGGCGGTGGCGCAGGTGTTGGTCGAGATAGTCGGCCGGTTCGTAGCCGACCTCGGCGCCGGCGCGGGCTACGTGGGGGTGCAGGGCGGTCAGGGTGTGGCGGATGTCGGTGCGCCCGCCTCCCGGGCGTCGGCCGGTGCACAACGCGGTCAGCGCCGCCTGGGCCCAGTCGGGGTCGGTGGGGCGTTCACGGGGGTCCAGGTCCGCGTCGGCGGCTTGGGCGAGCAGGGCTGCGGGCAGGGGAGCGCGGTGGCCCAGGCGGCGGGCGTCGATGGCGGCGGTGAGCAGGGCGTGTTCGACGGGGGTGAAGGTGTGGCCGGGGCCCTGGTCGTAGGCGGCCAACAGGGCGGGGCCGCCGCTGAGGTGCTGAACCACCCGGCC
>NZ_QPFC01001168.1:0-3637 GCF_003427465.1 Nocardiopsis sp. TNDT3
AGGGTCGGGGGCCGGACGGGGTGTTGTGCCCCGCTCAGGAGGTCTGCGTGACCTTGTTCAGACCGCGCGGGACGTCGGGGTTGTAGCCCAGGCGGCGGGCCAGGCGCTCGGTGAGCAGCTGGGCGGGGACGATGAGGTTCATCGGGGACACCCACTCGGGCACGTCGGGGACCGGCACGGACACGTCGCTGGCGGCGGCCAGGGCGTCGCCGCCGCCGAAGCCGAAGACCGGCGCCCCGGCGGAGCGGACGCGCTCGGCGAGGGAGACCGTGCCCTGGAGGGTCGGGCCGGTGGGCGCGGCCACCAGCAGCGCGGGGGTGCGCGGGTCCACCACGGCGATGGGTCCGTGCAGCAGGTCGGCGTAGGACAGGCCCATGGCGTGGAGGTAGCAGGCCTCCTTGAGCTTGAGGGCGGCCTCCAGCGCGGTGGAGAAGGCCATGCCGCGGCCGGAGATGACCGCTCCCTGGACCGCGACCATCCGCTCGACGATCTCCTCCAGGGCGTCCGAGGGCGCCGCGAGGGTCTCCTCGATGCCCTCGGAGACGCGGGTCAGGTCGCCGGGGTCCAGGTCGGCGCCCAGGCCCAGGGCCAGGACGGCGAGGGCGGCCAGCTGGGTGCTGTAGGTCTTGGTGGCGGGTACCGCGACCTCGCTCCCGGCCCGGGTGACCAGGGCGACGTCGGCCTCGCGGGCCAGCGGGGACTCCGCGCCGTTGGTGACGCCGACGGTGCGCGCGCCGCAGTCGGCGGCCCAGCGCATGGTCTCGACGATCTCCTCGGTCTTGCCGGACTGGGAGATCGCGACGGCCAGGACGTCGGACAGGTCGATCCGCGCCCCGTAGGTGGTGGCGATGGACGGCGAGCCCAGGGTGGCCAGGCGGCCGGTGTGCGCCTGGAGGAGGTAGCTGCCGTAGACCGCCGCGTTGTCGGAGGAGCCGCGGGCGATGAACAGCACGTGCCTGGTGCGGCGGCCCAGGGCCTCGATCTCGGGGCGCAGCGGCAGGAGTTCGGTGAAGGTGCGGCGCAGCGCCTCCGGCTGTTCGGCGATCTCGGAACGCATCACGCTCGTGGTGGTGGTCATGGAGGGCCCTTCCTGTGGGTGGCGCGGGCGGTGGACGCGGCGGAGCGCGCGCCTCGGCTGGCGGACGGCGGACAGGGGGTCGCGCGGGTGGTCCGGACTCCCGGGCGGACCCCTCGGTCTGCCCTGATAACAGGTGCGAACCGCCTGCCCTTGGGTGGATTGACACGCGGTCGGAGCTGTGGTCTAGTCCGGACTATACCAGTCGCGCCCGAATCGTCCCGGAGGAACCCGGGCCGGGTGCGCCGGACACGCAGGGTCCGTCCGCGCTAAGGTCTGACGCCAACTCCACCCGCCGACCGAGAAGGCCACCCGCTCCATGTCGATCGACCCCAGCAACCCGCTGCCCAAGTACAGCCAACTGCGCGACCTGCTCCTGGACTGGATCACCGCGGCGGGGCTGGGCGTGGACGACATGATCCCCTCCGAGCGCGAGCTCAGCGCCACCTACGGGCTCTCGCGGATGACCGTCCGCCAGACCATCGACCTGCTGGTGGCCGAGGGGCGGCTGTACCGGGTCCCCGGCAAGGGGACCTTCATCGCCCGCCCCAAGATCGAGATGTCCCTGGTGCTGGCCTCCTTCAGCGAGGACATGCGCGCACGCGGCTTCGAACCGGGGGCCCGCGAGCTGATCCGCCAGGTCATCCCGGCGAGCGGGCACACCGCGCGCATGCTGGACATCGCGCCGGGCACCCTGGTGCACCACATCGAGCGCATGCGCACCGCCGACGACGAGCCGATGGCCGTGGAGCGCTCCAACATCCCCGCCGCCATGGTCCCGGGCCTGGAGGACTACGACCTCGCCGAACGGTCCCTCTACGAGGTGCTGGAAAACGAGTTCGACATCCTGTTGGATTCCGGGGAACAGACCATCGAGGCCGGGATCTGCGACTCGGCCGACTCCCGACTCCTCGGCCTGCCAGCTGGGAGCCCGGTGCTGGTGATGCAGCGCCGGAGCTTCGCCAACGGACAGTGCGTGGAACTGGCGCTGTCCACCTACCGAGCCGACCGCTACCAGCTGCACTCCCGGCTGGACCCCCGGCGGCACGGCGACTGAAGTCCCGCGCCCACGAGGCGCGTGTCCGAGGAAGGACCCCCCATGAGTTCGGACCAGACCCCGACACCGACCGCGTCGCAGCCCCCGGGCGGCGACGCGGGCCGGTCCAAGCGCGGCTCGTCCACGCTCGCCGTCCTGCAAAGGCTCGGCCGCAGCCTGATGATGCCCATCGCGGTCCTGCCCGCCGCCGCGATCCTGCTCCGCCTGGGCCAGCCCGACCTGCTCGGCGCCGACGGCCTGGCCGGGCTTTCCGGGATGGGCTGGATGGAGCCGGTCGCGGGCGCCGTCGGCATGGCGGGCGACGCGGTCTTCCAGGCCCTGCCGCTGCTGTTCGCGATCGGTGTGGCGATCGGGTTCGCCAAGCGCGCCGACGGTTCGACCGCCCTGGCCGCGGTCGTGGGCTACCTGGTGTTCGACCGGGTGGCCACCTGGACGATGGTGACCTTCGACGGCGCCACCGGTGACCTGGGGTCGCGGCTGACCACGTACCCGCTGGCGGTGGACCCGGTCACACGCCAGCCCGTCACCGCCCCCGAGGCCGTCAACGCGGTCATGCCGGTGATCAACCACGCGGTGAAGAACCCGACCGACGTGCTCGGCGGCATCGCGGTGGGTCTGGTGGCGGCCCTGCTGTGGCAGCGCTACCACCGGATCAAGCTGCCGACCTGGCTGGGCTTCTTCGGCGGTCGCAGGTTCGTGCCGATCGTGACGGCGCTGGCCGGTCTGGTGATGGGCGTGGTGCTCGGCCTGGTCTGGCCGGTCGTGGGCGGATGGATCCAGGACCTGGGCGAGGGCATCATCGGCGCGGGCGCGGTGGGAGCCGGGGCCTACGGGGTGATCAACCGCCTGCTGCTGCCGCTGGGCCTGCACCACGTGGTGAACTCGTTCATCTGGTTCGTGTCGGGCACCTACACCGCTCCCGACGGCACCGTGGCGCACGGAGAGATCACCCGCTACTTCGCCGGCGACCCGGACGCGGGCGGTCTGCTGTCCGGGTTCTTCCCGGTGCTGATGTTCGGCCTGCCCGGTGCGGCGCTGGCGATGTGGCTGGCCACGCCCAAGGCCCGGCGGACGCAGATCGGGTCGATCATGATCCCCGCGGCGCTGACGGCCTTCGCGACGGGCATCACCGAGCCGGTGGAGTTCGCGTTCATCTTCGTGGCCCCGGCGCTGTTCGCGGTGCACGTGGTGCTGACCGGCATCTCGATGGCGGTGCTCAACGCGCTGGACGCCCAGTTGGGCTTCGGGTTCTCGGCGGGTCTGATCGACATGCTGTTGAACGCCACCAAGGACAACACCCAGGGGCTGGGGGTGATCCTGTTGGTGGGCCTGGTGTACTTCGCGGCCTACTTCGGGATCTTCTACCTGCTCATCACCCGCTTCAACCTGCCCACGCCGGGCCGGGAGCGCGACCCGGACGAGCCGGGCGAGACCGTGCGGGCGCGCACCGAGGCCGACACGGGTGAGGACCCGCCGGGGGCCGGGGGGACCGCCGGGGGCGGGAC
>NZ_QPFC01001169.1:0-2089 GCF_003427465.1 Nocardiopsis sp. TNDT3
GTCGAGGACGGGGGCTTGGGGAGTTCGCCGTTGAGCAGGCGGGCGTCCTCGACGCTGAGCAGTTCGACGGAGTCGCCCTCGAAGCGGTGCGGTCGCGGCTCGCCCTGGATGTGGACGTAGAAGTCGCGCTTGACGTCGTAGGCCGCGTGGCCCGACGGGGCGTGCACGATATCGCTGATCGCCCCCGAGGTGTTCAGGGTGGTGCCCGTGCTCTTCCTGAGCGTCGCCGAGTACTCCACGGCGGGTGCTTCGAGCCGGATGCTCTTGCCGTCCGGCAGTTCGAGCCAGATGCCGAAGCCGGTGCCGATCGAACCGGACACCGTGGTGGAGCGCTGCACGTCGGAGGAGACGCTCTTGACCGTGGTGTTGCTGTGCACGAAGTCGACCAGGCCGGGGGCGAAGTCCTTGCGGTCGTACTGGGTCGACACCGACCACATCCGCATGTACCGGGAAGGGCTCCCGGGGATGTCGATGCGGATGTGCGCGGAACCGTTGGACATCTGCGGCAGGTACTGCTGTACCTGGTCGTTGTCGAAGGCGGCCTCGATCCGCGCGCGGTACTCGTCGTTGCGCTTCTCCTTGCCGGAGGGGGTGTGGTCGCCGCCCCGCTTCCCCTTGGGAGGGGGGAGGAGGTGGTCGGCTAGCCAGGTGCCGAGGCTGTTCTGCCCCGGTCTGCCGCCGCCCGCCGTCGCGGTGTCGGTGCTGTCACCGCGGTCGCCGGAGGCGGTGTCCCCACCGGTTCCGCCGTCGGATGCCGGTGGGGCCGGGGAGAAGCGGGTGATCTCCAGCGGGTGGCCGGCACCTATGAACGGGCGGTTCACCGGCTTGTGGTGCCCGTTCGCGTCCGGCTTCCCGTTGTCGGGCGTGATCTGCCGGGGACCGTCGGAGGAGACCGCCTCTCCCGGCAGGTTCATGATCAGCCCGTCGTACGAGGTCCCCTCCCGCACACGCGGCGAGGTGAGGCCGGGTCCGGTGACGGACGCCTTCATGCGCAGGTCGCTGACGTAGACGTTCGGGGTGCCGAGCAGCTCGATGCCGGTACCGGAGTTGGCGCTGACCGAGGCCGTTCCGCCGGTGCTCCGGACCTGGGAGCCGCCGCGTACGCCGATGGAGAAGATCGGCCCGGCGTCGCTGCCGCTGACGTTGGCCAGGTAGATGGGGCTTCCCGTGAACTTGACGCCGACGGAGCCGCTCCCGTTCTGGGAACCGGATTCGCTGGAGGACACCCCGGGTCCGGCGTTGTGGAGCCTCAGGTGCCTGGAGTCCTCGCCGCTCAGGGACTCGGTCTTGAAGTGGTAGAAATCGCCGTCGAGTGAGCGCAGGTCGATGTCGGCGCTCCACGTCTGCCCGTCGTGGGTGGCGCTGACGGTGCGCCCGCCCTCGCGGAGGAAGGGGCGCGGCCCCTCCTTCGTGAGGATGTCGGCCACGCCGTCCAGGATCTGCTGGCGTGCGGTTTCGGGCATGTCCGGCGTGTTGGTCAGGACGTCGTCGACGAACCCGTGCAGGTGCTCGGCGAAGAGCATGTTCGGACCGAGGAGGTTGGACGTGGTCAGGTAGCCCAGGTCGTACGGCTTGCTCCGGTCCGGGGTGAAGGTGCCGTTGTAGGTGGGGGCCTGGGGCTCCTGCGGCGGGGTCCCCTCCGGCGCTGTCCCCTCCGGCGGTGTGCCCTCCGGTGCGGTCTCCTCCTGGTGAACGGGGGAGTCGGTGTCGCGCGGGCCGAGCGGGATGTCCCCGTCGGTACCGCCGAGGGGGACGGGTCCGGCGTCGTCGCTCGGGCTCGCGGGAGTCTCCAGGACGGTCATCACGGTGACCGGCTGGTCGGTGCGCAGCAGATCGGCCTGCATCCGGGCGAGGAAGTCGTAGGTCCGGTAGGCCTCGTTGGCCTGGCGCTGTGCCTCGTAGGCATGGGAGCGCAGGTCGGCGGCGTCGGGGCGGCCCTGACTCTCGGCCTCCCGGGTCTGGCTGACCAGGTCCTGGGCGCGCTGGTAGCCGCTGATCGCGTCCTTGATGCTGGCCGAGGCCATCTCTCCGAGCCGGATCGCGGTGGTGATCCTGTCCGGCGGGGTCTGGGGGGAGGGGGTCCTCTGTC
>NZ_QPFC01001170.1:0-3263 GCF_003427465.1 Nocardiopsis sp. TNDT3
TCAACATCCGCCCCCGCAGCCTCCACCGAGGCCAATGGGACAACGTCCTCAAACCCTTCCGCACCCCCGGCGGAGCACGCCGCTACCCCAAAGAACACATCGCCACCCTCCTCAACCAGCCGGATGAGTCCGCCCCCGCCCCCTGAAACCGTCAGGCCGTCGCGGTGCGCACGAGGGTGTCGTAGGTGTCGGTGGTGCGTTCCAGGGCCACGTCGAGCCCTCGCGCCCACGCGTCGAGTTCGGCCTGGGCGGCCAGGCCGTCGCGGTCGTCATCGACCACCAGTTCCAGTTCGACGAAGACGCCCAGGCCCTCGACCAGGTCCACGCACACCCCGATGGGCCCTGTGGTGCCGGTGCGACGGTGCTTGACGATGCGCACCGTGGGTTCGTAGCCCAGCGCCAGCAGGGCCCCGTGCATCTGCTCGCGGTCGGCGACGATGGTCTCGTACTCCACGCACTCCATGGCGTTGGCTAGCGGGGTCTTGGTGGTGAGCAGGTGCACGCTGCCCTGGGTGCGCACACGGGCGAAGGTGTGGCCGACCTGGCCCAGCTCCGGCCGCCAGCCAGCGGGGGCGTAGGCCTGGTCGTCCTGGTAGACAGGGTCGCTCATGCGCACCCCGGCCTGTTTGAGCGCGGCCAGCAGCGCTTCGAGGTCGGCCACCCGGTACTTCGTCTCGATCTCCCGCACCACAGGCCCCCTCGCGTCTCGGCACCACCGTCCCGGCGAGCGTACCGAGACCGCGCCCCACCAGGCGGGAGTTTCCCAAGACAGGCCCATCCCCGCCTGCGCGGGGCTCACCTCACCGCCACCCAGTCCGCCGCCACCGGCAGCGGTCCATCCCCGCGTGCGCGGGGCTCACCGCGACCACCGCAAGGCTCTGCACAAGCATGGCGGTCCATCCCCGCGTGCGCAGGGCTCACGTCCATGCGCGGGTCGCTGCGCCTACCCCACCACCCTTCCCGAGGAAAAAGCCGCCGACCTGACCGACGGTTAAGCCGCAGAAGGTGATGAACAGGGCGGGCCCACGCCTATGCAGTGACAGGGCCCTTCCGCGAGACACCTTACCCCGCAGGGGTTCGCGCCTACACTGCCCTCATGGCGAAAACCCTCTACCTCGTCGTCTCCGGCGCCCCGGCCCCCGAGGGTATCCCTGACCTCGTGCGTCGCTTCCAGGGTGACGGCTACCAGGTGGTGTGCTTATCCACCCCCACGGGTGCCCGGTTTCACGACCCGGCAGAGCTGGAGGAGCTGACCGGGGAGCCCGTTCGTGTGGAGTACCGCATGCCTGGCACCGGAGCGGGCCTGCCGCCGGCCGACCTCGTGCTCGCCTGCCCGCTCACGTTCAACTCGGTGAACAAGTTCGCCAGCGGCCACGCAGACAACTTCGCGGTGGGGCTGCTGTGCGAGATGGTCGGCTACGAGGTACCCACCGTCGTCGTCCCCCACTGCAAGCCCCAGCTCGCCAGCCATCCGGCGTTCCAGGCCAGCCTGCGAACCCTCAGCAGCATCCCCGCCGTCACCCTCGTCTACGACGACAAGGCCCCCTACGAGTCGCGCATGCCCGCATGGGAACACCTGCACCGAACCGTTCGCACTCTCTAGCTGGGAGGCCCAGCGTGGACGCAGCCACCAGAGGCCAGATCATCCGCTCGCACCGCCGACGACGCGGCTACAGCCAGACCGTACTCGCTGGTCTCGTGGGCCGCTCCGAGTCCTGGCTGTCCCAGGTCGAACGCGGCAAGCTCCCGGTCGACAGCCACGAGGTGCTGTCGAGGCTCGCGGACGTGCTCCGCCTCCCACTCGACGAGCTCACCGGAACCACCGAAGAGACCATCCCTGTGCGCTATGCCCCTGCCGACGCCATCGAACGCGCCATGATGCGGTACACCTCCCTGGAGGTGATCGTCGCTGAGACCGGCGGCACCCCTCAGGCTGTTGATGTGGAACGCCTGCGCGCCGAGGCCCACCACACCTACGCCGCCTACCAGGCCACCCGGTACGCCGAAGTAGGCCGCCGCCTCCCCCGCCTCATCCGCGATGTCGAGGCAGCCGCGCGCTCACGCGGCGCAGACCGCCCAGCCGTGTGCTCGGCCAGGGCGATGGTCTACAACACGGCCGCCGCCGTCCTGCGGCGTGTCGGCGCGAAGGACCTGGCATGGCAGGCCGCCGACCGGGCCATGTCCGCGTCCGAGTGGGCCGACGAGACCCTGCTGGCCGCCGTCGGCGCCTACCGGCTGTCCTACGTTTTCATCAGCCGTGGCAACCCCGACGTGGCTGCGGAGCTCGCGATGGGAGCGGCGCACGCCCTGGAACGGCGGATGCGCCCCGGCACCCCGGAAGAGCTGTCGGTGTACGGGGGGCTGCACCTGGCGGCTGCGACGGCCGCCGCGGCCGAGTACGACCGGGCTGCGGTCCCCCGGTTCCTGGCCCAGGCCCAGCGGGTCGCCGACCGGCTGGGCCAGGACCTGAACTTGCACGGAACGGCGTTCGGGCCAACGAACGTCGCCATCCACACCATCAGCACCAGCGTCAAGACCGGAGACGCGAAGACCGCGGTCGCCGCAGGAGAGACCCTCGCCGTCGAGCACCTGCCCGCCGGGCTCGTCGGCCGCCGTGCCCAGGTGCACCTGGACGTGGCGTGCGCCTACGCCCAGACCCGTCAGGACGCCGCTGCCGTCAACACGTTGTTGGAGGCGGAGCGGATCGCCCCGGAGCTGGTGCGGCACGACCCGGCGACAGGGAGGGTGCTGACAGAGCTGCTGCGCCGAGAACACCGCCGATCCACCCCTGAGCTGCGGCCGTTGGCCCAGCGCGCCGGGGTCAGCTGACCCCGTCCCCGCGAAAGACCCGCAGAAAACTGCGGGTCTTTTACCTTTCCTGGGCTGCGAATCTGCGCGGGCTCCGCGACTTACCGTCAGAGCGCACCAGCCGAAGGAGGGCCACCATGGGGCAGGACCAACGCACGCAGGGGAGCGCATTCGAGCGCCTCGCGGCCGACCATAGCGGCTGGACGATCAACCGCGAGCCCCGATCCGCCAGCCCTTCGGTGTGGGCCGCTACCCGCGGCACCGAGCACCTGGTGGCGCCGACCGCCGCCGATCTGCTCGACCGGCTGGAGGGCCAGGAGCTGGCCCGCCTTCAGGCCGAGTACGGCGGCCGGTACTCCATCCGCCACTCCCGCACGCTGTGGATCGCCACCCTCCGCGTTGACGACGGCACCGAGCCCACCCTGATGTGTGACACCTGGCCCGAGATGGAAACG
>NZ_QPFC01001171.1:0-1245 GCF_003427465.1 Nocardiopsis sp. TNDT3
GAGTGGTGGGACGCCCGCCCCGGGGGGGAGGGGGAGCGGACTACAGCAGCGCCTGCCAGTTCATGGCCTCGCGACTGTCGGTGGAGGAGTACTCGTGGCTGATCTGCTTCAGGGCCATCTCGGCCTTGAGGAGCAGGGTGTTCATGTCGGCCACGTTGCTCTGCCAGGACCGGTACTTGTTCTGGTACTCCGTGAACATGGCACCCTCGAGCTGGCTCTGGAGGGACTGCATCGTCGTGTTGAGCTGCTCGAGCTGGTTCTCGACGTTCTTGGTCTGGGCGCGCAGTTCGTCGGTGGCCTCGTTGACGTAGGCGTAGGTGACGCTGAAACCGTTGATGCTCATGGTCTCGCCTTCCGGAAAGGGACGGGTGCGGGTGGAGGTGGCGGCCCGGACTCAGCCGGCCTGGTTCGGGTTGAGCTCGTTGATCCACCGCGAACCGGCGATGATGTTGGCGTCCTCCGTGCTGTGCATGGCCTGGACGGTGCCGCCGAAGGTGCCGATCATCCGGTTCATGTCGTTGGTGATGAGCCGCAGCTCCTCCAGCCAGGCGACGACCGCCTCGCTGTAGCTGTTGGAGGCCGCTCCCTGCCAGGAGGCGCGCAGCTTGTCACGCGTGGCGTCCACGCTGGTGTAGACCTCGTTGCACTTGGCGTGGGCCTCGGTCATCGCCTCCTGCGCAAGCCGTTCGCCATCGTCCGTAGTCTGTGTCATCTGCGACATGGGATCTCCTCTGTTGGTTCCATCAGGGGCATCCGGCGTCCTCGAGCATCGACGAGGGCGCCAGCGGGAGGGCGGCAGCCTCCGGGTCGAGCACCGGCCCGGAGGGCAGCAGCCGCAGCAGGGAGGTCGGGACCGGGACGGCCTGGGCCGTCTGGTAGCCGAGGGAGGTCAGAGCGGTCTCGTCGAGCACCGGGTACTTCGCCACGCTGTCGGTGACGAGGTAGTGGGTGGTGGCGGTGCCTCCACCGCCCACGGGCTGGGCGGCGGCGAGCGAGCCCCGGCCGGAGGCGATGCCGACCAGGTCGGGGGTCGGGCACCCGGGGGCGATGCCGGGCCGCTCCTGGACCGGCCAGGCCTCCACCCCGGCGGGGTCGTCCATGCTCACCGACAGCGAGCCGTCGGGGGCCAGCCGCAGGCACGGCACGCCCGCGCCGGCACCCACCAGTTCCGGCGGGGCGGCGGGGTGGCGCTCCTCGCGCGGCCCCTGGCCGTCGGAGAGTCGGCTGTGCGCCTCGCCCGCCGGC
>NZ_QPFC01001172.1:0-1801 GCF_003427465.1 Nocardiopsis sp. TNDT3
CGGCTGCGCGGGGGAGTGGTGGTGCTGCGGGTACGGGGGATGCTGGCCGGACGGGGGCGCGCCGTGTGTCTGCTGCGGCCCCGATGTGGGATGCTGGCCCTCGGCGTGGGAGGGCGATGACCCGAGCAGGTCCTGGCCGTCACCGGCCTCCGGTCCGACGGGTCTGCCGTCGGGACCGTACTGTGGCTGGTTCGGATGGGTACTGATGGGAGTCTCCGAGGGCTCTGGGGGTGGGACTAGGCCGCGGTCCACCGGCACGTGGCCTGGGCCGCGCGGTGCCGTCCGTTCCGGGTTCCCGTGGTGTCGGCGACCGTGACGGGCGTCTCCAAGGTCGCGTCGGTGCCCGTCATCACGGGAGCAGACCGGCCTTTCGGTGCAAGCGTAGCCAACGCGGGGGCGGGAACAGGACGAAGCACTCCCGGCAACGGGCATAATAAAAGACGGAGAGGTCACGGATGTGACCCCGTGCCGGTGTTTTCCCCGCCGAGCGCGGTCCGGCCGGTCCGCCCCGCCGCTGGCTTTGACCTGCGCGGCGGTGGCCAGGTAGGATATTCCGTCGTTGTGCGTTGAGTTGCCGTGGGCCCCGACCACCGGGCGCCGATCCACGCACCATCGTCTGCGCACTCACCATTCGGAGAGTCCTGTGACATGGCACGGGATATCCGGCCAGACGCCCCCGCAACCGCGGGTGTGTATACGAGTCCCCCATTCCCGCACGGGATGGGGCAGCCGACTGAAGAGCGAAGGCAAACGATCGTGCGCACATACAGCCCCAAACCAAACGATGTCCAGCGTCAGTGGCACGTTGTCGACGCTACCGATCTCGTGCTCGGGCGTATGGCGAGCCAGGTTGCCACGCTGCTTCGGGGCAAGCACAAGCCGTACTACGCGCCCCACATCGACACCGGCGACTTCGTGATCGTCGTGAACGCCGACAAGGTCGCCCTGACCGGCAAGAAGCTGGAGCAGAAGCGCGCCTACCGCCACTCCGGCTACCCGGGCGGCCTGCGCTCCGTCTCCTACGCCGACCTGCTGGAGAAGAACCCCGAGCGGGCCATCGAGAAGGCCGTCAAGGGCATGCTCCCCAAGGGCTCCCTGGGCCGCCAGATGGCCAAGAAGCTCAAGGTGTACGCCGGTCCGGAGCACCCGCACCAGGCCCAGCAGCCGGTTGCGTTCGAAATCACCAAGATCGAGCAGCCCGCCTAGGCGTTCGCAGACTTTTACAGAGAGCACGAGGAGAACCGTGGTCGAGCCCACCGGCATCGAAGACGTCGAGCAGGAGTACGTGGAGAACCCGGAGGAGTTCCCCTCCGAGTACACCAGCGAGTCCGACGAGAACGCCGCCGCCTACGTCCCCACCGCGTCCGGCCCCAGCGCCGGTACCGGTCGCCGCAAGCAGGCCGTCGCCCGTGTCCGCATCGCCCCCGGTTCGGGCGAGTGGAAGGTCAACGGCAAGTCGCTTGAGGCGTACTTCCCGGACAAGGTCCACCAGCAGACCATCAAGGAGCCGTTCGTCTCCCTCGGGTTCGACGGCGCCTACGACGTCTTCGCCCGTCTCGACGGCGGCGGCACCAGCGGCCAGGCCGGCGCCCTGCGTCACGGCATCGCCCGCGCGCTGGCGTCCCTGGACCCGGAGAACAACCGCCCGACCCTCAAGAAGGCCGGTTTCCTGACCCGCGACGCCCGCGAGGTGGAGCGCAAGAAGGCCGGTCTCAAGAAGGCGCGCAAGGCTCCCCAGTTCTCCAAGCGCTAGTGCTCATGCGCCGGCACCCGCTCGGCTGAGCTTCGGCCCGTACGCCGT
>NZ_QPFC01001173.1:0-2180 GCF_003427465.1 Nocardiopsis sp. TNDT3
GGTCCGGACCCGCCGCGGGGAAGGGGGCCGCCGGGACGGGCCGCTTCGGCGGGGACCGCGGGCGTCCCGGACAGCCCGAGCACCCGGTCGATCTCCTCGGGGCTGAGCGGGCGGTCGGCGTCGGCCACCGCGATGAGCACCTCGGCGTACAGTTCGATCTCGTCCAGCGCGACGTGGTCGTGGAGGTGGTCGTGCAGGTCGAGGCTGTGGTTCACGTGAGCTCACCCCCTGAGACAACGGTGTCGCGGCAGGACGGGACACCCCGCGCCGGAGTGCCGTGGGTACGGGTGCGACGGATCCGGACCCACGCGGACGTGAGGAGTACCAGGCTACGCGCAGGGCGGGCCGGTGCGCATGACCCGTGAGGACCAGGCGGCGGAGTCACCCGGGTTAGCCAGGAGGGGGCCCCACCTGGGCGGGCGCGGTGCTTTCGGGCCACCGCGCCGGGTGCCCCGGGCACGACTTTCGTCCCCACCCGGCGTGGCGCTAGGCCCAGGTGACGTCCTGGTGCTGGGCGGCGAGCGCCGCGTAGTGGGCCGGAGTGTGCTGGAGCACCAGCCGGTCGTTGTCGTTGAGCTCACGCACCACCTTGCCGGGCACCCCCGCCCACAGCGTGTCCGGCGGGACGGTCTTGCCCGGCGGCACGAGGGAGCCCGCCGCGACCAGGGCGCCCCGGCCGACGCGGGCGCCGCCCAGCACGATGGCGCCGATGCCGATGAGCGCGCCCTCCTCCACGACCGCGCCGTGCACCATCGCCTTGTGGCCAAGGCTCACGTCGTCGTGCAGGATCACGGGCTCACCGGGATCGGAGTGCAGGCCGCACTGGTCCTGGATGTTGACCCGGTCACCGACGACGACGTCCTCGGTGTCGGCGCGCAGCACCGACCCGTACCACACGCTGCTCCGGGCGCCCAGGCGCACGCGGCCGACCACCACCGCGCCGGGCGCGATCCACGCGCTCGGGTGGACCTCCGGTCGTCCGAAGTCCGCTCCGCCCACGCGGGGCCCCGCGGGCCCGCCTTCCGTGCGGCCGTTGTCCATCTCGTGGCCCTCCCTGCGTCTCGTACCGCCGTGTCCGTCTCCCCCGGGAGGGGGCGGATCAGCGGGAAGTTGACCGCTCTGCCCCCGTACGGGGATGATCGCGCATACCTTAGTAAGAACGTGACCGGGGTCCGCACGGCGATGTCCGGTCGGGGATCTTGACGCGGCCGCGCCGCGCGTGTCTACCTTGGTCGCCTGGACGGTGTCCACGGCGTTACGCTCCGCTCCCGACCGGTGCCCCCAGGCGGTCGAGCCGGTATGCAGAAAAGGGCACTATCGGGCGTATGTCGCTAACGAGACCGGTCAGGTGTCGTGGTGACAATGGGTACGGGTCAACTCGCACCTTCTGCGTCGTACAGTCACAACGGTGTAAGGACATGAAGGGCACATGAGCGATATGTTGCCGGGCGGCGGACTCCAGCAGGACAGGTTTCCGACGGTGCGCAAGGGCGGCTACGACAAGGCGCACGTCGACGACTACTTCGTGCGGACGGACAACCAGGTCAAGAGTCTGCGCGAGCGCCTCCAGCGGCTGGACGACGAGCTGGAGCAGTACAAGCGCGACCTCGCCATCGCCCGCGAGAAGGCGCAGGTCAAGCCGGAGCACGAGCAGATCAGCGAGCGCATGGCCGAGATCCTGCGCATCGCCGAGGAGGAGGCCCAGGAGCGCCGCTCCAAGGTCGAGTCCGAGGTGAAGGAGGCCGAGAAGAAGGCCCAGGACGAGATCGCCAAGTACCGCAAGGACGCCGAGGAGCACGCCGAGCGGATCCTGTCCTCCGCGCGCTCGGAGGCCCACTCGATGGTCGACAGCGCCAAGAAGGAGTCCGACCAGCTCCGGGAACAGGCCAAGCAGGAGGGCGAGCGCCGCCTGAACGAGGCCGAGGCGCGCGCGAAGAAGATCCACGACACCGCGGACCGCAGGCTCGCCACCCTCACCGCCACGCACGCCGAGGCGCTGCGCCGCCTCAAGGACATGCACTCGACCCTGGCCGACCTGGTCGCGGCCGAGGACAAGGCGGGCGCGCTGGAGAGCGGGCTCTCCCGCGACGAGGTGGCCGCCGCGTCCGCCCCGGCCAAGCCGGCCCCGGCCAAGCCCGCCGCGGCGGCCAAGGCCCCCGAGCGCGCCGCGGAGCCCTCCC
>NZ_QPFC01000130.1:0-5980 GCF_003427465.1 Nocardiopsis sp. TNDT3
GCCCCCAGCACCGTGTCCGGCGCGCAGGCGACCCGCAGCCCCGCCTCCCCGGCCCTGGCCAGCAGCGCGGCGGCCGCGTCGTGGTCCAGGGCGATGGGCTTCTCGCTCCACACGTGCTTGCCCGCGTCGAGGATCCGGTGCCCGACCTCGGTGTGCACGGCCGGGACGGTCAGGTTGACCACCACCTCGACGTCCTCGCGCGCCAGCAGCTCCGCCACGGTCCCGGACGCCGGGACGCCGTACGCGTCGGCCTGCGCGGCGGCGCGCGCCAGGTCCAGGTCCGCGACGAAGCGGACCTCGACGTCGGGGAACCGGGTCAGGTTCTCCAGGTACTGGGTCGAGATGTTGCCCGCGCCGATGACGCCGACCCCGGCGGCCCCGGTGCGCGTCATCGGTCGTTCTCCCCGAGCCAGGCCAGCGACCGCGCGATGCCGTCGAACACGTCGCCCGCGTAGGCGTCGAACTCGACCACGCGGATCGCCCCCGGCGCGGCCTCCAGGACCGCGCGGACGTCGACCTCGCCCTCGCCCGCGGGCCGCTGCCGTGTCACGTCGCCGTCCAGGGTGCCGTCCTTGACGTGGATCAGCCGAACCCGGTCGCCGAAGGCCCGCAGCAGCGCGGCGGCGTCGGCGCCGCCGACCCCCGCCCAGTAGGTGTCCACCTCCAGCACGACCCGCGGCTCCAGGTGCTCCACGAACACCTCCAGCGCGTGCCTGTCGCCGATGCGGGTGCTCAGCTCCCAGGCGTGGTTGTGGTAGCCGAACTCCAGACCCCGCTCGGCGGCCAGTTCCGCCAGCCGGTTCACGCGCTCGGCCAGTCCGGCCACCTGGTCGGCGGTCTGCCACCGCTCGGCCGGGACCAGCGGGTCGATGACCGTGGCGACGCCCAGTTCGGCGGCCGCGTCGAAGATCTCCTCGGGGGCCTGCGCGTCGATCACGGGGGCGTGGCCGGAGGGCGCGGTGACGCCCGTCGCGGCGAACACGCGCCGGTACTCCTCGGTGTCCAGGTGGAACGCGTACGGCTCCACGTGGGCGAAGCCGATCTCGGCCAGGCGTGCCACGGCGCTCTCCAGGCCGTCGGCGAGTTCGTCACGGACCGAGTACAGCTGCACGGATGTTGTCGGCACGGGGGGCTCCTTCGTTCGCTCGGGCATCGCCCTGTCGCTCACATCGCGGCACGCCCCCGAGGGTGCGGGGCGGGGCCGCGCACCCAGATTCTTACATTGGAAGATTTTTGTCCAGGGTTTTTCCGGGCGCACGATCCGGGCGCACGAACGGAGCGGGGCGCGGGCGGGCGCGACCCCGTGAGGAGGAGGGCCGGAGGGCACGCCGAGGGGCCGGGCGGCGCCCCGGCGGAGCGGGTGCCGTCCCGGCCGTGCGCACGCGCGCGCCTGGACCGCGGGGGATCCCCGGCGGAGCGGGGGTCAGGCGGTGGGGGCCTCCGCCTCCTCGTCGGCCTCCCGCTGGGGTGTGACGACCTCCAGGCCCACGCCCAGCTCCCGGATCGCGCGCACGGAGGACTCGGAGAGGCGGTCGTCGGTGATCACCGAGGCGAAGCTGGTGAGCGCGGCGACCTTGAAGGTGCCGAAGGCCCCGTACTTGTCGGCCCCGGCGACCAGCACCGACGTCGAGGCCGCGGCCATGGCCGCGCGCTTGACCGCGACCTTCGCGCGCGAGGGCGTGGTGGTGCCCCGGCTCAGGTCCCACGAACTCGTCGAGACGAAGGCGACGTCGATGTTGAACTCCTCGATGGTGGCGGCCGCGATGTCGCCGACCGAGGAGCGGTTCTCGCGGTCGATCTGCCCGCCGATGAGGAACAGGGTCACGTCGGGGTGGTCGGTGAGGGAGGCGGCGGTGGTGATGTCGTTGGTGATGACGGTGAGGCCGGTGACGCTCCACAGGGAGGGCACCAGGTGCCCCAGCGTCGTGCCCGCGTCCAGGTAGACGGTCTGCCCCTCGCCGACCAGGGCCGCCGCCGCGCGGGCCATCGCCCGCTTCTCGGCCACGTCCACCCGCGACTTGTCGCGGTAGGAGGGCTCCGAGCGCACCTGCGAGACCAGTTCGACGCCGCCGGGCACCGAGCGGACCCGCCCCTCCTCCTCCAGCGTCATGATGTCGCGGCGCACCGTCATGTGCGATACGTCGAGGATCTCGCACAGCTCCTTCACGCTCAGCACGCCCGTACCGCGCAACTCCCGCACGAGCAGCTCACGCCGTTGCGCCGGAATCATCGCTCTCCCTCGGTTCCGCTCATGGGCACCATGGTAACGAGTGTTCTCAGATGGTACCAGTCGTGATAATTGTTGACTCTAATGTTCCGCTGGTGTTAAACATGGCGCGTTGCCGTAGCGGCCTGGCACACACACGTGCCCCCCGCGAGGCCGGAAGAAGGAGAACCCATGCAAGCCACCGACGCCACCACGGCGCCGCCACCGCCCGTGCGCTACGCGCTCACCGGAGCCCGCGGCGGTTTCGCGCGCACCCTGCTCGCCCAGACCCCGCGGATGGAGCGGCTGCGGCCCTCGGTCCTGTGCGACCTGGACACCGAGGGGACGATCGCGCTGTGCGCCGAGCTCGGCTACCCGGCCGACGCGCTGACGGTGTGCTCCAGCGCGGACGAGGTGGCCGCGCTGGCCGACGGGCGGATCGCGGTGATCGCCGACGCCCGCCTCCTCGAACACGCCGACTACGACGTGCTCGTCGAGGCCACCGGCAGCCCCGAGGCGGGCACCCGGGCCGCGCGGACCGCCATCGCGGCCGGACGCCACGTGGTCATGGTCTCCAAGGAGGTCGACTCCGTCTCCGGGATCGCGCTGGCCGACCTCGCCCGGGAACGGGGCGTGGTCTACACCCCCGGGATCGGGGACCAGCCCGCCAACCTCATCGAGTGGTACGAGCGGACCCGCCTGCTGGGCCTGGACGTCGTCGCGATCGGCAAGTCGGGCGAGTACGACCTGGTCTTCGACCCGGCCACGGGCCGCGTGCGCCAGCTCGACCAGGAGATCGACGCCCCCGACCTGGCCGACCTGCTGACCCTGGGCGAGGACGTGCCCGCCACGCTCGCCGCCCGCGCCCGCGCCGTGGCGGGCCTGTCGCGCTCGGCCGCCGCCGACTACTGCGAGATGGGGGTCGTCGCCAACCACACGGGCCTGGTGCCCGACACCGAGGAGCTGCACTACCCCGTCGCGCGCGTCGCCGAACTCGCCGACGTCTACTCCCTCGCCGAGGACGGGGGGATCCTCTCCCGGTCCGGCGCCGTGGACGTCTTCAGCGTGCTCCGCCTGCCCGAGGAGGCCTCCTTCGCCGGAGGGGTCTTCGCCGTCGTCCGCACCGGCGACCCCGTCTCCTGGGCACTGCTCGCGCAGAAGGGCCACGTGGTCTCGCGCTCGGGACGCTACGCCTGCCTGTACCTGCCCTACCACCTCATGGGCGTGGAGACCCCGCTGAGCCTGCTGGACGCCGTGGACCGCCGCCGCGCGGTGACCCCCCGGCACCCGGCCCCGCACGCGGTCCTGGCCGGGCGCGCCCGGCGCGACCTCCCCGCCGGGACCAGGCTGGACATGGGCGGACACCACCACGACGTCCAGGGGGTGGCCCCCGTCCTGCTGGACGCCGCCGACGCCCCCGACGACGTCGCACCGCTCTACCTGGCGGCCCACGCCGCCCTGGGCCGCGACGTCGCGGCGGGCGCACTGGTGCGCCTGGACGACCTGGCCGACGCCAGCGCCCCCCTCCTGGACGCCTGGCGCCACGCCCGCACGCACCTGTGAACGATCGGACCCACTGACATGTCGGACATCTACACCCTGTTGGCGTTCCTCACCGCCATCGCGGTACTCGTACTGCTCATCGCGCGCTTCAAGGTCCACCCCGTGGCCACGCTGTTCATGGTGGTCGTGGCGCTCGGCCTGGTCCTGGGCATGGGCGGCACCGAGACCATCGAACTCGTCACCGAGGGCTTCGGCGGCACCCTCGCCAGCGTCGGCCTTCTGGTCATCTTCGGCTGCGTGCTCGGCAGGATGCTCGAACTGAGCGGCGCGGCCACCAAGATCACCGAGACCGCCCTGAACATGTTCGCGGAGAAGAGGGTGCCCTGGGCGATCGCCCTGGCCTCGACCGTGCTGGGCATCCCCCTCATCGCCGACACCGCGGTCGTCATGCTCATCCCGATCGTCTCCGCCCTGGCCTACCGCACGGGCATGTCGATGATGAAGCTCGGCCCGATCCTCTACCTCGGCGCCTACATCATGACCTCGGTCGTCCCGCCCGGCCCCGGCCCGCTCGCGTCGGCCTCGCTGCTCGGCGTCAGCATGGGCGAGGCCATCCTCTACGGCCTGATGGTGGGCGTCCCCGGCGTCATCGCCGCGACGGTCTACCTGTCCTTCATCAAGACCTATGTGCCGCCCAAGCCGGAGTTCGTCGAACACCTGGCGGGCGCGGGCGGCCCGGGCACCCCCTCCGCCGGAGCCCCGGGGGTCTCCGACGGCACCGGCCCCAAGCCCTCCTCCGACGGAGCCGCGGCCCCCGCCAGCGTGGGCCTGTTCGGCTCCCTCGTGCCGATCCTGGCCCCCATCGTCCTCATCATCGTCGCCTCCCTGGCCGGTCCGGTGCTCCCGGAGGGGGCCTGGTACACCGAGGTCGTCCTGTTCGTCGGCGAGCCGACGGTGGCGCTCTTCCTCGCCTGCCTGCTGGCCCTGCCGCTGTTCCGCGGGCGCTGGAAGGACAAGGCCACCCTCAACGACCTGTTCGAGGCGGGCCTGCGCATCGCCGCGATGCCCCTGGCCCTGACCGGCGTCGGCGGAGCGCTGGCCACCATCATCCGGGAGACCGGCGTGGCCGAGAACGTCGCCGCGAGCATCGAGGGCACCGGCATGTCACCGGTCGTCATCCCCTTCCTCGTCGGCGCGGCGGTCTGCACGATCACCGGCTCCAACATCCTGGGCGTGATGACCTCGGCGGCCATCATGCAGCCCCTGATGGACGACCTCGGCCTGGCTCCGATCGTGGTGTACCTGGCCTGCGCGACCGGCGCCCAGATCATGAAGCACGCCAACTCGTCCGGCTTCTGGGTCACCACCACGCTGTCCAACATGACGGTGGGCCAGGGCATCCGGTCGATCGGCGTCGCCTCGTTCATCTCGGGCGTCACCGGGTTCCTCGTGCTCAACGTCATGATCGCGACCGGCCTCGTCTGAGCGGTGTTCCTTCGGGCCCCCGCTTCGTTTCTGCCCGGACCGGCCCTCGCGGGCTGAGGACGGTCTGAGGAGCAGTCGCCCAGCCCCGTCCGCGTTTCCCGCGAGGGAGTTCCGGCGCACCCGGCCACCTGGCCGCACGGTGCGCCGGAACCCCTCCGCCCGACCGACCCGCCCCGACCACAGGGAGTACCTCACATGGCGACCCTCGGCGTGATCGCCGACGACCTCACCGGAGCGACCGACGTCGCGATCGCCCTCACCGCGTCCGGCCACCGGACCACGGTGGTCCTGGACTCGCGGGACCCCGGCGGCGCCGACCCCGTCGCCGCCGCGGCGGAGGGGGCCGACGCCGTCGTCGTGGCCCTGAAGTCGCGCACCACGCCCGCCGACGCGGCGGTCGCGGCCTCGCTGGACGCCCTCGACCGGCTGCGGAGCGCGGGGTGCGAGCGGTTCTACCTCAAGTACTGCTCCACCTTCGACTCCACCCCGGACGGCAACATCGGCCCGGTCGCGGAGGCGGTGCTCGACGCCCTCGGCGAGGACGTCACGGTCGTCGCACCGGCCTTCCCCGCCAACGGGCGCACCGTCTACCGCGGCCACCTCTTCGTGGGGGACGACCCCCTCGACGAGTCCCCGATGCGCCACCACCCGCTCACGCCCATGACCGACTCCAGCCTCCCGCGCCTGCTCGCCCCCCAGGTCAGCGGCGGCGGGGACGCCATCGCGCTGGTGCCCTGGCCGGTGGTCGCCCGGGGGGCCGAGGCGGTGCGCGACGCCATCGCGCGG
>NZ_QPFC01001174.1:0-1898 GCF_003427465.1 Nocardiopsis sp. TNDT3
TCGGCCCCGAAGGCCGCGCCGCGCAACGCGAACAGCGCCGTGACGGCGACCGCGCAGAGCGGCGTGAACGCGCTCGCGGTGAGGCCGCCCGCGAGCAGACCCGCCACCACCAGGCCCCACGCGGCGGCCAGGGCCCAACTGCCCCCGACGAGCGCGCAGTCGCAGACCAGCCGCCAGCGTTCGCCGTCCACGCGGGCGCGCAGCCACAGCCCCGCGTCGCGGACCAGCCATCCGGCCAGCAGGACGGCGAGCACGGGCCACAGTTCGGCGACCGCGTGGTGCTCCAGGGCGGGGAACAGGCCCGCCAGGACCCCGACCGCGGCGACCAGCCACACCTCCGAGGCCAGGAAGTAGGGGGCGATGGCGGCGACCACGCGGCGGCGCTGCTCGGGACCGCGCGCCAGGCGCGGCATCAGCATGCCCAGGCCGATGTCGGCACCGGCCAGGACGAGGTAGCCCACGACGAGCAGGGCGAGGAGTGCGGAGGAGAGGAGGTCCATGGCTTGCGGCCTTCCGGGCTCAGTACGTGTGGACGGGGACGGCGGACCCACCGGGCTCCGCGGGGCCCTCGGGCGGCTGCGTGCGCTGCTCCGCCAGCGGCCCGCCCTCGGGGCCGCGCCGCGCGTAGCGCACCAGGAGCCAGTAGGTGACGGCGGCCAGGGCCGCGAAGGCGGCTGTGAAGAAACCGAAGGAGGCCACGGCCGCGACCGGGGACAGGGGGGTCACCGCGTCGGCCGTGGTCAGGTGGTGCACGACCGTCCACGGCTGGCGGTTGGTCTCCCGGAACACCCAGCCGCCGACGCTGGCCAGGTAGGGCAGGAACGGCGTCACCACCAGCGGGGCGAGGAACCACCTCCAGCGGTCGAGACCGCCGAGGGGCCAGGCCAGCAGCATGAGGGGGCCCAGGAGGAACACCAGCGCCCACGACGTCATCATCACCAGGTCGCCGGCCGTGTTGGCCGCCTCCAGGAGGGGGCCGCCCGGGTGCGCCGCCTCGATCGCCGCGATCTCCTCGGCGGTGTAGGTCAGCCCGCTCGTGGGCGGGTCCTGGCCGAACAGCCCGAACTGCACCCCGCCGAAGGCCGCCACGGGTATCGGCACGACGCACAGGACCAGCGTCGCGTGGCGGATACCGCGCCGGAAGACGCCGTGCGCGTCGTCGCGACGGACGAGGTGGTAGGCGCTGGTCGCCGCGACGACCAGGGCGCCGACCAGCAGGGAACCGGTGACGATGTGACCGAAGGCCAGCACGGCCGCCGGGTTGGTCATCAGCGCGACGGGGTCGGTCAGGTGCGCCACCCCGTCGACCATCTCGAAGCCCACGGGGTTGCGCAGGAAGCCGTTGGAGACCAGCACCCACCACGCCGAGGCGTACGCCGTCGCGGTGACCACGGCGAAGCAGGCCAGGTGCGCCCACCGGCCCATGCGGTCCCACCCGAAGATCCACAAACCCAGGAACGTGGACTCGACGAAGAACGCGGTCATCGTCTCCAGCGCCAGCGGAGCGGCGAAGGTGTAGCCGAACATCCCGTGTAGGCCGCTCCAGTTCAGCGCGAGCTGGAGTTCCATCACCAGCCCGGACAGGACGCCCATCCCGTAGTTGACCAGGTACAGGCCGCCCCAGAACCGCACGGCGGTCGTCCGGGAGCGGTCGCCGCGCAGGGTGGCGACCAGCTGGGTGGCGAGGAGGTAGGGGGCCAGCCCGAGGGTCAGGGCCACGAACATGTAGTGGGTGGCGGCGGTCAGCGCGAACTGGAGCCGCGCCAGCAGGAGGGGGTCTTCGAGCATCGTCGGGCCTCGCGTTCGGCGGTGGGAACGCGGTCAAGCATCCGACTGGGGCGAGGGCGGGCGCATCGTCCCGGCGGGGGCTCCTCGCCGCCCCCTCCGAGGGTAGGGGC
>NZ_QPFC01001175.1:0-1054 GCF_003427465.1 Nocardiopsis sp. TNDT3
CCCCCGCCGCTCCACCGCCGCCCCCGACCGCCGCACCGTCCTGCGGAGCGCCGGCGCCGCCGCGGCGGGCGCCCTCCTGGCCCCGGGACTGCTGCCCCCCGCGTCCGCGGGCGCCGCGACCGCGACCCCGGCCGCCGGCGGAGCCGCGACGGCCGACGTCCTGCCCGCCTACCGGTTCCTGCGCGAGGCGCTCGACACCGCCGAACTCGGCTACAACCCGACCGGGGAGCTGATCTTCCCGTGCCTGCGCGGGACCGCGGGCCGCCTGTCCGACCCGCCCGGCCGCTTCCTGCTCTACTACGCCCCGCACGAGAGGCCCGGCGGCATCTGCCTGGCCTACGCCGACAGCCCCGACGGGCCCTTCACCGAGTACCCGCACAACCCCGTCGTGGCCAACGTGTGGAACCCGCACTACGACGTCAGCCACGTCTCCTCGCCGCACGTGATGTGGAACTCCGAGCACCGCGAGATGTGGCTGTACTTCCACGGGGAGAACACCACCACGCGGCTGGCCCGCTCACGCGACGGCATCGACTTCACCTACGAGGGCGTGGTGCTGACCACGGCGATGGTGCCGGGCACCACCGAGGCCTCCTACGCGCGCGTCTTCGAGTACCGCCTGCCCGACCGGGGCGCGCGCTACGTCATGGTCTTCATGCGCAACGACACCAGCAACCACCGCTCCATCGGATGGGGGTGGTCGGCGGACGGGATCACCTTCGACTTCGACCCCGACCCGCTCGTGGACCACGCCGACGTGGGGGTGTCGGACCTGTCCGGCCCGCACGTGGTCGAACGCGCGGGCAGCACCTACGTCGCCTACCACACCGACCTGGGCGACATCCGCCTGACCGAGGTGGGGCGCGACTTCGGCCTGCGCCGCCACCTGGGCACGGTGCACACCCCCATGGCCGGACCGCCGGACTCGGGGCGCAGCGCGGCGCCCTCCTTCGGTTCCGACGGGGGCGTGCAGTACATGTTCTACGAGGCCGGGCACCGGCTCGGGGCGACCATCGCCATCGCCCGCGCGGACTGAGCCGCGCCGCGACCGGGG
>NZ_QPFC01001176.1:0-3335 GCF_003427465.1 Nocardiopsis sp. TNDT3
GGCGGACGCTCACGCGGGCGCCGGCGGCGCCCGGGGGCCGCCGCCTCCGGCGTCCCGTAGCCGATCAGCACGTTGCCCGATCCCGTTCCGGCGCGCTCCTCCTCGCGGTAGCGCTCCCCCTCAGCCGACGCCTTCGCGGCGGCCCCGGAACCGGACGCGGCCCCGGCCTCGGCCCCGGAACCGTCGGTCACGCTGATCAGGGGGCGCCCGACCTCCATGACCCGGCCCTCCTCGCCGTGCAGCTCGCTGACGGTGCCCGCGAAGGGGGAGGGGACCTCCACGATCGACTTGGCGGTCTCCACCTCCACGATCGGCTGGTCCACGGCCACGGTGTCGCCGACGGCCACGAGCCAGCGCACCACCTCGGCCTCGGTGAGCCCCTCGCCCAGGTCGGGGAGGTCGAAGGTCTGCGTCGTCACTGGTCCTCCCACTGAAGGTCGTCGACGGCGTCCAGGATCCGGTCCACGCCCGGGAGCTGGAAGCGCTCCAGCTTCGGCGGCGGGAAGGGGATGTCGAAGCCGGTGACGCGGCGCACCGGAGCGGCCAGGGAGTGGAAGCAGCGCTCGGTCACCCGCGCGACGATCTCCGAGGCGACGCTGGCGTACCCGCTGGCCTCGGCGACCACGACGGCGCGCCCGGTGGAGCGGACCGCCTCGCACACGGTGGCGTCGTCGAAGGGGACGAGGGAGCGCACGTCCACCACCTGGAGGCTGCGGCCCTCCTGGGCGGCGGCCTCGGCCGCCTCCAGCGCGGTGGGCACCGAGGGGCCGTAGGCGATGAGGGTGGCGTCGGTGCCGGGGCGGCGCACCACGGCGCGACCGATGGGCGGCTCGGGCGCGGACAGGTCGACCTCGTCCTTGCCCCAGTAGAGCTTCTTGGGCTCCATGAACACGACCGGGTCGTCGGAGGCGATCGCCCCGCGCAGCAGGAAGTAGGCGTCGGCGGGCGTGGACGGGGTGACCACGGTCAGGCCGGGCGTGTGGGCGTAGTAGGCCTCGGAGGAGTCGCAGTGGTGCTCGACGCCGCCGATCCCGCCCGCGTAGGGGACGCGGATGACCATGGGCAGCCCGACCCGGCCGCGGGTGCGGTTGCGCGTCTTGGCCACGTGGCTGACGATCTGCTCGAAGGCCGGGTAGGCGAACGCGTCGAACTGCATCTCCACCACGGGGCGCATGCCGTTCATCGCCATGCCGACGGCCATGCCCACGATCCCGGACTCGGCGAGCGGGGTGTCGAAGCAGCGGTCCTCGCCGAACTCGGCGGTGAGGCCGTCGGTGATGCGGAAGACGCCGCCGAGGGGGCCGACGTCCTCGCCGAAGACGTACACCGCCGGGTCCTCGGCCATGGCGTCGCGCAGGGCCCGGTTGAGGGCCTGGGCCATGGAGAGCTTGGTGGGGTCGGTCGCCATGTCAGTTGCCCTCTCTGCTCAGTTCGTCGGCCAGGAAGGCGGCCTGCTCGTCCAGCTGCGGCGTGGGGGTCGCGAACACGTGCGCGAACAGTTCGGCGGGCTCGGGGTCGGTGTCCCTGGTGACGCCCTCGCGCATGGCGGCGGCCACGGCCTCCGCGTCCTCGGCGATGCGCGCCTTGCGGGCCTTGGTGAGGACGCGCTTCCTGGTGAGGTAGGCCTCCATGCGCAGCAGGGGGTCGCGGGCCTCCCAGGGGTCGACCTCCTCCTGGGTGCGGTACCGGGTGGCGTCGTCGGCGTTGGTGTGCGCCTGCATGCGGTAGGTGTGCGCCTCCACGAGCTGGGGGCCCTCGCCCGCCCGCGCGGCGGCCACGGCCCGGTCCAGCACGGCGAGCACCGCGGGGGTGTCGTTGCCGTCCACCCGTTCCGCGTTCACCCCGTAGCCGACGCCCTTGTGGGCGAGCGAGGGGGCGGCGGTCTGGCGGGCCAGGGGGACGGAGATGGCGTACTCGTTGTTCTGCACGAAGAAGACCACCGGGGCCCGGAACACCGCCGCGAAGTTCAGCGCCTCGTGGAAGTCGCCCTCGCTGGTGGCGCCGTCGCCGCACATCGCCATGACCACGGTGTCCTCACCGCGCAGGCGGGCGGCGTGCGCGACGCCCACCGCGTGCAGGAGCTGGGTGGCCAGCGGCGTGGCCTGCGGGGCCACGCGGTGCGCGTAGGGGTCGTAGCCCGAGTGCCAGTCGCCCTTGAGCAGGGTGAGCACCTGCACCGGGTCCACCCCGCGCGCGACCACGGCGGCGGTGTCGCGGTAGGTCGGGAAGAGCCAGTCGCCCTCCGCCAGGGCCAGGGCCGCGCCCGTCTGGCAGGCCTCCTGCCCGTGCGAGGAGGGGTACACGGCCAGGCGGCCCTGCCGCACGAGGGCGCTGGCCTGGTCGTTGACGCGGCGGCCGATCACCAGGGAGGTGTACGCGGCGAGCAGCCGCTCCCGGTCCGGGAACGGCAGGGCGGCCCCGTCCACCGGGCTTCCGGTCTCGTCGAGCAGCCGGACCGGCTGCTCGGAGGGGAGAAGGTCCCGGTCATCAGCCATGGCGCCAGCCTCCTGTGTCAGAAAGATGTGTTCAGACACATGGTGCTGTTCATTGCCATCTGTTCGCCACAACCGCGCAAAACTCAAGAAAACGTCGAGGATTTCACGCAGAATACTGGCCAAACGCCCAACCGTGTGACCCAGAACACCCCCCGGCGTGGACAAGTGGCCCGCGCCACCGCGCCGCGTCCGCGCGCGGGCGCGAAGCGGCGCCGGGGTGGTTAGCCTGGGGCGGTACCGAGCCGCTGCGCACACCACACCACCGGGAAAGAGGGGGCCTCGTGAGCGACGAGCGCGAGAACCTGGACTACGGGCTCTTCGGCACCGCGATCCGCGACCTGGCCCACGCGATCGCCGACGACGGGTTCGAACCCGACATGATCCTCTCCATCGCGCGCGGCGGCCTCTTCGTGGCGGGCGGTCTGGGATACGCGCTGGACGTGAAGAACCTGCACGTGATGAACGTGGAGTTCTACACCGGGGTCGGCACCACCCTCGACATGCCCGTCATGCTCCCCCCGGTGCCCAACGCGGTCGACCTCAGCAGCAAGAGGGTCCTGGTCGCCGACGACGTCGCGGACACCGGCAGAACGCTCAGGCTCGTCCACGACTTCTGCGCCGAGCACGTCGCCGAGGTCCGCAGCGCGGTCATCTACGAGAAGCCGCGGTCCCTGGTCAAGTGCGAGTACGTGTGGCGGCACACCGACCGGTGGATCAACTTCCCCTGGTCGGTGGAGCCCCCGGTGGTCAGCCGCCCGGACCAGGTCCGCGACGCCTGACCGCACCCGGCCGCCGCACGGCCCCGCGCGGCCGTCCTCCTCCCTCGCCCGAACCGCGGGG
>NZ_QPFC01001177.1:0-4593 GCF_003427465.1 Nocardiopsis sp. TNDT3
GTCGGCCGCCTTCCCCGACACGGGAGGGCGGCGGAGCGGGACTCAGCCCCGGCCTGCCTGGAGTTGCTGGACGCGCAGCCGCAGCACCTCCGGTGCCCACCGGCCGTCGTCGCCGGGGAGGGGCACCACGTGCAGGGCCAGGCCGTCGACGAGCGCGTGGAGTTCGCGCGCCAGCCCCGGCCGGTCGGCCCCCAAAGCGGCGCAGGCCCGTTCGCGCAGTGGGCGGTGACATGGCCGAGGTCGCACCGCGCCTGGACCCCAGCGAGATCACCGCGATGGCCGCGGGCGTGATCGTCGGGGACATCCCGCGGCTCATGGCAGTCGCCGACACTCCCTGACCAGCAGGGAGGGGGCGCACCATGCGGACCACGACCTGCGCCACCGCCCGTCCGACCGCGGCCGTCCCGGCCCGTCAGGGCCCCGTCGGCGGTGCGCCCATCGCTGCGGCCAGGAACGTGACCGCCCAGCGCCGGGCCGCCTCGCCCGCTTCCGGGGACGGGCAGTCCG
This sequence comes from Nocardiopsis sp. TNDT3, assembly GCF_003427465.1. Lineage (NCBI taxonomy): Bacteria > Bacillati > Actinomycetota > Actinomycetes > Streptosporangiales > Nocardiopsidaceae > Nocardiopsis > Nocardiopsis sp. TNDT3. The sequence goes on from NZ_QPFC01001177.1 coordinate 508, forward strand.
GGGTGGGCCGCTGGTGGACCTCGACACGGTCCACGGCCGTCACGGCGAGGACACCCCGCATCCGGAACCACAGCTCCTCCGGGGAGAGGCCGGGCAGTGCGCGCGCGAAGGCGGCCAGGTAGCGCTCACGGACCGTGTCCTGACCCGCACCGGCCCAGCTGCGCACCTCCTCGGCCGGGTCGCTGAGGATCATCACGATCAGCCGGGACCGGCGGGCGCCGCCCTCGTCGCCGGCCGGCATCCCGTCGAACAGCGGCCCCGCGAACGCCTCCACCAGCTCGGTGACCCCGGGGTCCGCGGTCTCGGCGAGTAGCCGGTCGAGCCCGGCGCACTGCGCGGCGTTGATGGGCTCGACCACCCGGCGGGCGACCGCGGACATGAGTTCCGCCTTCGACCCGAAGTGGTACCCGACGGCGGCCAGGTTCGCTCCGGCGAGGTCGGTGATCGCGCGGACCGAGGTGCCGCGGTAGCCGCGCTCGGCGAAGAGGCGCTCGGCCGCGTCGAGGATCTGGGTGCGGGTGTCAGGTGGTGCCATGCCTGCGTACACTACAGACATCTGATTCAAACGAACGTATGATTTAAACGAACGTACGGAAAAGGTGGCCATGAGAATACTCGTGTACGGTGCCGGGGTCCTCGGCAGCGTGTTCGCAGCCCGCCTGCATGAGGCCGGGCACGACGTCGCCCTCCTCGCCCGGGGCGGGCGCCTGGCCGCCCTGCGCCGACACGGCGTGCAGCTCGTCGAGGAGGACGGCCGGGCCGTCCGGCGGGTGCCGGTTCCGGTGGTCGAGCAGCCGGACGGCGGGTACGACCTGACCGCAGTCCTGGTCCGGGCCCACCAGGCGGACGCGGTGCTGGAGTCGCTCGCCGGCCTCGACGGTGACGTGCTGTTCCTGCACAACTGGGCTGGCGGCCCGGAGCCGCTGGGCGCGGTGATCGGGCACGAGCGGGTGCTGCTCGGCTTCGGCACGGCCGGCGGCACGATGGACGGCGACGTGGTCCGCTACCGCGCGCCCGGTTTCCTCACCCGCCGGGTCGCGACACCGATCGGCGAGCCCGACGGCCGTACCACCCCGCGACTCGAACGCATCGTGCGGACGTTCCGCACCGCCGGGATCAACACCAGGATCGAGCCGAGGATGGACGCCTGGCTCACGACGCACGCCGCGTTCGGGGTACCGCTCGGGCAGGCGGTGCACACGGCGGGCGGCCCGGTGGCGCTGTCCCAGGACCCGGGCGCGGTCCGCGCCATGCTGCGCCTCATGCGGCGGAGCCTGACCGCCCTGCCCGGGCCGCCGGTGCCCCGCGGGCTGGCCGCGCTGCACACCCTGCCGGAAGGCCTGCTCGTGGCCGCGCTGCGGCGCTTCCTGCGGAGCCCGACGGCCGTGCACAGCGGACTCAGCAACACCTCACCCGCAGAGGCGGCCGAACTCGCGCGGCTGGCCGAGCAGCTCGGCGCCCGTACGCGGGCCCGGTAGGCGGCAGAGGGCCGCTGGAACGAGGAGTTCGACCTGGTCACCATGACCGGCCACGCCTTCCAGGAACTGCGCGCCGACGAGGAGGTCGGCGCCGCGCTGCGGGCGATGCGCCGGGCCCTGGCCCCGGGCGGCCTGGTGGCCTTCGAGACCCGCAACCCGGCCGCGCGCGCCTGGCAGAGGTGGACCCCCGCCCACCCGCACCAGGTCACCACCGCCGACGGTGTGCGCGTGAGCGACGTCCACGACGCCGCCGCTCCCACACCCGAAGGACTGGTGACCTTCACCAGCACCACCACCCGCTCCGACTCCTCCCTCCCCTTGCGCACCGTGAGCACCCTGCGCTTCGTGGAGGCCGACCACCTGGACCTGCTGCTGGAGCGGTCCGGGCTGCGGGCCGTCGAGCGGTTCGGGAACTGGGACCGCTCGCCCCTGACCGCGTCCAGCCCCGAGATCATCACCCTGGCCCGAACCCGCTGACCACGCGTTCCACGCCCCAGACCCCGACGCACACGGGGCCTGGGGCGTCGTCGTGTGGGGTGGCCCACACCGCCTTGACGCGCCCAAAGTCGTCAATAAACTTGAGTCCATCAGCATCAAGCCGAGGTTTTTCGGGGGTTCTTCCATGCTTCTCACCCGCACCATCCCCTTCGACGTCACCACCTCCACCGCTTCCGCCGCGCGCAACGCCGCCATGGACGCGGTGCGCACCCAGGACGCCCTCGTGGTCCGGATCGACCTGCCCGGCGTGCCCGCCGACGGCATCGACCTGGAGGTGGAGGGCTCGGTGCTCACCGTCCGCGCCCAGCGCCCCGAGCGGACCGAGGAGGGCCGCGTCCTGGTCGGCGAGCGCCCCACCGGCACCGTCACCCGCCGCCTGCGCCTGGGGCAGGACCTGGACACCGAGCACATCGAGGCCGACCACACCGACGGCGTCCTGACCCTGCGCGTCCCGGTCTCCACCAAGGCCCAGCCGCGCAAGATCCTCCTGGGCCAGGGCGGCGCCACCGCCTGACCCGGCAGAACCGACAGGGGGTGTGAGGACCACGGGGGACCTCACACCCCCTTCTTCTTCGTGCGCGCCCGCCTCCGCGGCTTGCCCCGGGGGCGGGCGCTGTGCCATTCTCGGAATTGGGCGAGTGACCAATACATTCGCCCAAGGCGATCGACCAAGAAGCGGGACGCACATGGCACCACGCGGCGAGGACGTCAAAGGCCGCCTGCTCCGGGCAGCGGCCGAACTCATCAGCGAACGCGGCTGGTCAGCGGTCAGCACCCGCACACTCGCCGACCGCGCGGGCGTGGGCCCCGGCCTGGTCCACTACCACTTCCCCTCCCTCCAGGCCCTGCTCACCCAGGCCGCCACCCAGGCCATCACCGCCATCGTCGAGGAGGCCGTCCACCTGCTGGGCCCCACCACCACACCCCACCAGGGACTCGCGCTGATCCTGCGCGAGCTGGACCGCTACCCCGGCGACGACCCCGCCTCCCACCTGGTCACCGAGACCTACCTGGCCGCCACCCGCGACCCCCACCTGCGCCGGGCCGTCACCGGCGTCCTGGACCTGATGCGCCGCCACCTCAACGACTGGCTCGCCCACGCCGGCGTCCCCCAACCCCGACAGACCGCCACCGTCCTGGCCGCGACCCTGGACGGCGTCCTGCTGCACCGCGCCCTCACCCCGGACCTGACCTCCACCGAGATCGAACCCGTCCTGCGCCGCCTGCTCACCCACCACACCCCAGGAGCACACCCATGAGAGCGATCGTCTGCGGAGCCGGAATCGCCGGACTGGCCGCGGCCCACCGCCTGCACACCCACGGCTGGCAGGTCACCGTCCTCGAACAGGCACCCGGCCCCCGCACCCAGGGCTACATGATCGACTTCTTCGGCCCCGGCTACCGGGCCGCCGAACTCATGGGCCTACTGCCCCGCCTGCGCGAACTCGGCTACGACATCGACCACGCCACCTTCGTCGACCGCGACGGCGCCCCCCGCGCCACGCTGGGCATCCAACAGTTCTCCCACCTGGGCGTGGTCTCCCTCATGCGCCCCGACCTCGAACGCGCCCTGCGCGAAACCCTGCCCCCCGACGTGCCGGTGCGCTACGACGCGGCCCTGCACCGCGTCCAGGACCACGGCGACACCGTCGAGGTCACCCTCGCGGACGGCCGCACCCTGACCGGCGACCTGCTCGTGGGCGCCGACGGCATCCACTCCACCGTGCGCGCCCAGGTCTTCGGCTCCGCGACCGACCACCTGCGCTACCTGGGCTTCCACACCGCAGCCTTCGTCTTCACCGACCCCGACATCCACGCCCGGATCGACGGCGGCTTCTACCTCACCGACACCACCGGCGCCCAGATGGGCCTGTACGGGCTGCGCGACGGCCGCGTAGCCGCCTTCACCGTGCACCGCAGCCCCACCCCCGACCGGCCCGCCGACCCGCGCGCCGAACTGCGCCGCACCCACGCCGACCTGGGCTGGCTGGTGCCCCGCGCCCTCCAGCACTGCCCCGACCCCGAACACGTCTACTACGACCAGGTCTCCCAGAGCGTGGTGCCCCGCTGGAGCCGGGGACGCACCGTCCTGCTCGGCGACGCCTGCGGC
>NZ_QPFC01000131.1:0-4740 GCF_003427465.1 Nocardiopsis sp. TNDT3
CGTCCCCCCGCCGCCCCGCGACACCGGCCTCCCGCCCGGCCTCGAACCCCTGGAGAAGGGCGACCCGCGAACGCTCGGCCCCTACCGGATCGTGGGGCGGATCGGCGCGGGCGGCATGGGCGCCGTCTACGGCGGAATCGACGGAAGCGGGCGGTGCGTGGCCGTCAAGACCGTGCACGCCCGCTTCGCGCGCGGACGCGGCCACCGCGAGGCCTTCGCCCGCGAGGTGGACATGCTGGCCCGCGCCCGGGGTGTGAGCACCGCGCGACTGTACGACGCCGACACCACGGCACGCGTGCCCTGGCTGGCCTTCGACTACGTCCCCGGCCGGAACCTGCGCGCCCACGTACGCGCCTTCGGCCCCCTGGAGGGGGAGATGCTGCGCGCGTTCGCGGCGGGCACCGCCGAGGGCCTGGCCGCGCTGCACTCCGCCGGGATCGCGCACCGCGACATCAAACCCGGCAACGTCATCCTGTCCCCGGACGGCCCGAAGATCGTCGACTTCGGCATCGCCACCGCCGTCGGCACCACGCGCGCGAACGACCGGGGCGCCTCCTACGGCACCCCCGGCTGGGTGGCGCCCGAACGCTACACCGGGGCGGTCGCCGACCCGGCCGCCGACGTGTTCGCCTGGGGCGCCCTGGTGGCGCTCGCGGCCACCGGACGCGAACCCTTCGGCCGCGGCACCCCCGAGCAACTGCGCCAGCGGGTCACCGCCGGTCAACACGACCTGGCGGGCGTGCCCGACGACGTCCTGCCGCTGGTGGAGGCCGCCCTGGCCAACGACCCCGCGCGGCGCCCGCGCGCGGTCGAGCTCATGCGCGCCCTGCTGCCCGAACCCGAGGAGGTCGGACTGAGCGGACGCGGCGGCCCGGTCCCGGCCGCCGAGACCCTGCGCGCCCTGCTGCGCGGCTACTGGCGCGGGGTCGACTCCGCGGGTCACGACCCCGCCGCGTGGGCGACCGCCGTGGGCGTGCTCTCCGCGGCCGGGATCACCGCGGGCGCGCTGGGCGGCGCGGGGGCCGGTACGGGCGGTGCCGCGGGAGCCGCCACCGGAACCACGGCGGCGGGGGCCGCCGGCGGTACCCTCACCGCCCTGGCCGGGGCCAAGGCGGCGGTGGTCGGTGCGGGCGTGCTGGTCGCCGCCGGGCTCGCCACCGGCGGGTACGTGGTCTACGACCGGGTCAGCGGTGCTCCGGCGGAGGCCGTCACCGCCGCCGCGACCACCCTGGAGGAGGGCGGCGGGTTCGTGGTCGAGGTCGAGCGCCGCTTCAGCGACGCGCACGCCGAGGAGGTCGCCGCGCGGACCGGTCAGGCGGTCGAGGCGGTGCTGGAGGAGAGCACGGCCACCGTCGAGTACCGCTACGCGGCCGACCGTGACGTCTTCCTGGCCAGCGGCGAGGTGATGGGACAGGGGTCCGTCGCGGCCGCCGACAGCGGCGGACGGCTGTACGTGTACGGGCCCGCCCTGGCGGAGGGCGAGGCCTCCGAGCCGGTGGAGCCCGCGTGGGAGGCCACCGCCGAGGACCTGGGTCCCGAGCTGGTCACCGGCCCGCTGCGCACGATGGCGGAGTCGCCGGACCTGGAGGCGGGCGGAGCCGGGGAGGAGGGCGGCCGGGTGTACACCGGCCCGCTCACGTCCCGGCTCGTGGTGGACGGCGAGGTGGTCGAGGAGGACGCGCGGGGCCTGGTCGAGGTCGACGCGCGGGGCGGCCCGGTGCGGATGGAGTACGCCGGAGCCCTGTGGCGGGTGCGGGCCGACTTCACCGAGGTCGGCGGCCCCGTGGAGGTGGTCGACCCCCAGCAGGGGGAGGAGTCCGGCGGCGGACGCCTGGAGGTGCTCCACGCGCCCGCCTGCGGAGAGTTCGAGTTCTACGAACGTGTCTGGCAGGTGCGCGCGGACGCCTGGGAGATGTCGTGCGACCGCGCCTTGGAGGTGGCGGGGCTGCTGGGGAGCGAGGGCGGGCGCTCGGAGCTCGCCCTGGGGTACACCGGTACCGGGGTGCACACCCACTTCGTGGACGGCGAGCTGGCCTGCGTGGGGGTGAGGGAGTCGGTCCCCGGGCTGTCGGGGGCGGAGTCCCCCTGGTCGCTGGTCTCCTGCACGTCCGCCACATCCGTCGGGGAGAGCGAGTTCGGCTGGGAGGAACTGGAGTTCGGGGAGTCCGTCCTCATCCGGTTCGTCCGGGTGGAGTAGGAGGACGGTCGGCCCGGACGGCGCGGGCCTTCGCCGGGGGACCGCGCCGCAGGCTGCCCGCGGGCCCGGGGCCTCGGAAGGCCCGCGCCGAAGGACACCGGGCAGGCCTCCGTCGTCCCCCTTCGCCCCGTTCCCGGCCCGAGGGCGCGCCCCGCCCAGGGTTTCGGAACGGGGCTCCCTCCCGGTCCCGGGGTCAGCGCAGGGCGCTGGGCTCCGGGGCCGCCACCGTCCGGCCTTCGCGGTCGCGCCGCCGCCCCGGGCGGTCCAGGACGCCCGCGAACACCGCGATGCCCAGGCCCACCACGGCCAGCACCGCCCCGATCGCGGCCGGGGAGGTGTACCCCAGGCCCGCGCTGATCCCGATGCCGCCCAGCCACGCCCCGGCGGCGTTGGCCAGGTTGAACGCCGAGTGGTTGGAGGCCGCCGCCATCGTCGGCGCCTCGGCGGCCTTGTTCATCACCAGGACCTGGAGCGGGGTGGCCACGCCGAACCCCACCGCGCCCAGGACCACCACCGTCACCGCGGCCGTCCAGGGGTTGTGCACGGTCACCGTGAACACCACCAGCACCACCGCAAGCGCGGCCAGCGACCCGTAGATCGTCGGGCGCAGCGCCCGGTCGGCCAGGGGTCCCACGATCAGCGAACCCAGGGTCATGCCGGTGCCGAACAGGGCCAGGACGATCGGCACCCCGGACGCGGACATGCCCGCCAGCTCCGTCATCATCGGCGAGACGTAGCTGTAGACGGCGAACACCCCGGCGAACCCGAAGACCGCCGTGACCAGGCCCAGGACGACCTGGGAGCGGCCCAGTTCGCGCATCTCGTGGCGCAGGCCCGTGCCGGAGGCCGCGGGCTGGTGCGGCACGAACACCGCGACGCCGAGCAGGGCGAGCAGGGCGATCCCGGCCACGACCAGGAACGCCGCGTGCCAGCCCATCGCCTGGCCCAGGAAGGTGCCCGCGGGCACGCCGACGATGTTGGCCACGGTCAGGCCGAGGAACATCCGCGAGACGCCCGTGGCCCGCCGCCCCGGACCGGCCAGGTGCGCCGCGACCAGCGAGCCCACTCCCAGGTAGGCGCCGTGGGGCAGTCCGGCCAGGACCCGCGAGGCGAACACGGCGCCGAAGGACGGGGCCAGGACGGTGGCGAGGTTGCCCACCAGGAAGAGCCCCATGAAGACCAGCAGCGCCGTCTTGCGGGGCAGCCGCGTGCTCAGCGCGGTGAGCAGCGGTGCGCCGACCACCACGCCCAGGGCGTAGGCGGAGATGAGGTATCCGGCGGTCGGAACCGGTACGCCGAGGTCGGCGGCGACCTCGGGCAGCAGTCCCATGATCACGAACTCGGTGGTGCCGATGGCGAACGCGCCGACGGCGAGGGCGAGCAGGGCCAGAGGCATGGGTGGGCCCCCTTCGAAGGGTCGGTCGGGGTTCACGGGTGCCGGGCGCCGCGGGTCGCGGGGTTTCGGGCTTTCCGGGGCCCGGCGGGGCCGGATGACAGCGGAGGGTGATTTGGCACGTGCCAATTCCAGTGTCGGACTTTTCCGGACCTGTGCCAACCGTCCGCGCGTGTGATGTGGCTCTTAGCGGCGCGCCCACCGTCGGAAACGTCGCAGGACACCGGCCACGGGCGTCCTGGGCCGCAGGGCCCTCAGCGCGGGGGAGCGGTGCTGCCGCGCACCGTCAGGGCGGGCTCCAGCAGCAGATGCCTGCTCTCGGTGCGCCCGCCGTCCAGGCGCTCGGACGCGGAGCGGACGGCGAGCCGCGCCATGCGCGCCGCGTCCTGGCGCACCGACGTGAGCTGGAGGAAGGAGAGCCGCGCGGTCCGGCTGTCGTCGTAACCCACCACCGAGACGTCCCCGGGCACGCTCACCCCGGCGCGGACCAGTGTCGCCAGCAGCCCGAACGCGCACAGGTCGTTGGCCGCGACCACGGCCGTGGGCAGGGCCTCCCGCGCCAGGAGCACCCGCGCCGCCCGCGCGCCCGCCTCCTCGGAGTAGTCGCCGGGCAGGACCTCGACGCGCCCGCCCAGGCCGTACCCGCGCATCGCCTCGGCGTAGCCCCGCGCGCGCCCGCCGGCCCCCGGGAGCCCGCCGCCGTCGACGTGCACGATGTCGCGGTGGCCCAGTTCCACCAGGTGCCCGACGGCCTGGCCCACGCCCGCGGCGTCGTCCGTGCCCACGCTGTCGGTCCCCTCCGCGCCGGTGCGCTGGCCGATCTCCACCACGGGGACCCGTTCGGCGACCCGCGCCAGGTCCGCGGGCGCCTCCGCGGACAGGCCGATCAGGATCAGCGCCTCGCAGCGCAGCCCCACCAGTTCGTCGATCGCCTCGCGTTCGCTGCGGGTGCTGGCCATCGCGCTCAGCACCACGCCGTACCCGAGTTCGGCGGCGGCGGGGTAGAGCTCCTCGACCAGGTGGGCGTCCATCGGGTACTCCAGGCCGAAGAGCACGCCCACCTGTCGGCTGCGCGCCCGGCGCAGCAGCCGTGCGGCGGTGTCGGCCCGGTACCCCAGCTCCTCGGCGGCGCGCAGGACCCGCTCCCGGG
>NZ_QPFC01001178.1:0-10150 GCF_003427465.1 Nocardiopsis sp. TNDT3
GTCCCCGACAGCGGTCGGGGACCGGCCCGGCCGGAGAACTAACCCTGCAGCTTCTTGGCCTTCTCGACGGCCATGTCGATGTTGCCGACGTCGAGGAACGCCTGCTCGGGCAGGTGGTCGTACTCACCGTCGCACAGGCCCTTGAAGGAGGCGATGGTCTCCTCCAGGGGGACGAACACGCCCGGGGTGCCGGTGAACTTCTCGGCCACGAACATGTTCTGCGACAGGAAGCGCTCGATCCGGCGCGCCCGGTTGACGACGATCTTGTCCTCCTCGGACAGCTCGTCCATACCGAGGATGGCGATCTGGTCCTGGAGGTCGTTGTTGCGCTGGAGGATCTCCTTGACGCGCTGGGCCACCTGGTAGTGCTCCTCGCCCACGTACTGCGGGTCGAGGATGCGGGAGGTGGAGGTCAGCGGGTCCACCGCCGGGTAGATGCCCTTCTGCGAGATCGGGCGGGAGAGCTCGGTCGTCGCGTCCAGGTGGGCGAAGGTGGTCGCCGGAGCCGGGTCGGTGTAGTCGTCCGCGGGCACGTAGATCGCCTGCATCGAGGTGATCGAGTGGCCGCGGGTCGAGGTGATCCGCTCCTGGAGCTGGCCCATCTCGTCCGCCAGGTTGGGCTGGTAGCCCACGGCCGAGGGCATGCGGCCCAGCAGCGTGGAGACCTCCGAACCCGCCTGGGTGAAACGGAAGATGTTGTCGATGAACAGCAGCACGTCCTGCTTCTGGACGTCGCGGAAGTACTCCGCCATCGTCAGAGCGGACAGGGCCACCCGCAGACGGGTGCCCGGGGGCTCGTCCATCTGGCCGAAGACGAGGGCGGTGTCCTGGAGGACCTCCATCTCGTCCATCTCCAGGAAGAGGTCCGTACCCTCACGGGTGCGCTCGCCGACACCGGCGAACACGGACACACCACCGAAGTTGCGGGCGATACGCGTGATCATCTCCTGGATGAGCACGGTCTTGCCCACACCGGCGCCGCCGAACAGGCCGATCTTGCCACCGCGCACGTACGGGGTGAGCAGGTCGATGACCTTGATGCCCGTGACCATCATCTCGGTCTTGGACTCGAGCTGGTCGAAGGCCGGGGCCTTGCGGTGGATCGGCCAGCGCTCGGTGACGCCCAGCTCCGCGGTCGGCACGTCCAGGGACTCGCCCAGGGTGTTGAACACGTGGCCCTTGACGACGTCGCCGACGGGCACGCTGATGGGCGCGCCGGTGTCGCGCACCTCGGCGCCGCGGACGAGGCCGTCCTGGGGGGCCAGGGAGACCGTGCGCACGAGGTTGTCACCCAGGTGCTGGGCGACCTCCATCGTGATGGTCTTGGCCTTGCCGCCGATGGTCACGTCGGTGTGCAGGGCGTTGTAGATGGCAGGCAGGGAGCCGACGGGGAACTCCACGTCGACGACCGGGCCGGTGACCCGGGAGATCCGGCCGGTGGCGGTGCCAGCCCCAGCCGTCCCTTCAACTGTCGCAGTCACTTTTGTTACTCACTTCCCGCGCTGGCAGCAGCGAGCGCGTCGGCACCGCCGACAATCTCACTGAGCTCATTGGTGATCTCAGCCTGACGTGCCTGGTTGGCCAGACGGGTCAGGTTCTTGGCGAGTTCCTCGGCGTTGTCCGTGGCCGCCTTCATGGCGGCGCGGCGGGAGGCCTGCTGGGAGGCGGACGACTCCAGGAGCGAGAAGTAGATCCTGTTGACGACGTACTGCGGCAGCAGCTGGTCCAGGACCTCCTCCGCCGAGGGCTCGAACTCGTACAGCGGAAGCGGCTCGCTCCCGTGCACGGCCTCCAGCTCGGAGCTGTCGACCTCCTCCACCTCCAGCGGCAGGGCCCGGACGGCCCCCGCGCGCTGGGTCAGCATCGAGACGAACTCCGTGGAGACCACGTGGATCTCGTCGACCCCGCCGTCGGCGGCGTCGGCGGAGAACTTCTCCATGAGGGCGGAGCCGATCTCCTGGGCGTGCGCGTAGGTGGGGCGCTCGGTGAAGCCCTCCCACTGCGCCTCGAGGGGGCGGTCGCGGAACTTGTAGAAGCCCACGCCCTTGCGGCCCACCATGTAGGTGAGGACCTCCTTGCCCTGCTCGCGCAGGAGCTGGGTGAGGGAGTCCGCCTCCTTGAGCACGTTGGTCGAGAAGGCGCCCGCCAGGCCCTTGTCGCTGGTGATGACCAGGACGGCGGCGCGGGTGGGGTTCTCGGCCTCGGTCAGCAGAGGGTGATCGGTCACCCGGCTGGCCAGGGCCGAGACCGCCCGGGTGATCTCCCGCGCGTAGGGCCCAGCAGCCTCCGCCGCACGCTGCGCCTTGGTGATGCGCGTCGTGGCGATGAGCTCCATCGCGCGGGTGATCTTCGCCATCGACTTCGTCGAGCGGATCCTCCGGCGATAGACGCGAAGCTGTGCACCCATGGGTTACTTCCCGCCCTTGGCGACCTTGATGGTCTCCTGGCCGACCTTCTCCTCGTCCAGCGCCTCGGCCTCGGCCTCGGTGCCCAGGAGGGTCCCGGCGGAGGTCTGGAAGCCCTGCTTGAACTTCTCCAGCGCCGAGTCGAGGGACTTCTCGGTCTCGTCCTCGAACTTGCCGCTCTCGCGGATGGTGTCGAGGATGCCCTGGTGCTCGCGGCTCAGGTGGTCGAGGAAGTCCTCCTCGAAGCGGCGCACGTCCTCGACCGGGACGTCGTCGACGCGGCCGGTGGTGCCGGCCCAGATCGAGACGACCTGCTTCTCCATGGAGAACGGCGAGTACTGGCCCTGCTTGAGGAGCTCCATCAGGCGGGCACCGCGCTCCAGCTGCTGCTTGGAGACGGCGTCCAGGTCCGAACCGAAGGCGGAGAACGCCTCCAGCTCGCGGTACTGGGCCAGGCCCAGCCGCAGGGTGCCCGAGACCTTCTTCATGGCCTTGGTCTGCGCGGCGCCACCGACACGGGAGACCGACACACCGACGTTGATCGCCGGGCGCTGGCCCTGGTTGAACAGGTCCGACTCCAGGAAGACCTGGCCGTCGGTGATGGAGATGACGTTGGTGGGGATGTACGCCGAGACGTCGCCCGCCTTGGTCTCGATGATCGGCAGGGCGGTCATCGACCCCTTGCCCATCTCGTCGGAGAGCTTGGCGCAGCGCTCCAGCAGCCGGGAGTGCAGGTAGAAGACGTCACCGGGGTAGGCCTCGCGGCCCGGCGGGCGGCGCAGCAGCAGCGACACCGCACGGTAGGCCTCGGCCTGCTTGGTGAGGTCGTCGAAGACGATGAGGACGTGCTTGCCCTCGTACATCCAGTGCTGGCCCAGGGCCGAGCCGGTGTAGGGGGCCAGGTACTTGAAGCCGGCCGCCTCGGACGCCGGGGCGGCGACGATGGTGGTGTACTCCATCGCGCCGGCCTCTTCGAGGGCGCCACGCACACCGGCGATGGTCGAGCCCTTCTGGCCGATCGCGACGTAGATGCAGCGCACCTGCTTGTCGGGGTCGCCCGACTCCCAGTTGGCCTTCTGGTTGATGATCGCGTCGATGCAGACCGCGGTCTTGCCGGTCTGGCGGTCGCCGATGACCAGCTGGCGCTGGCCGCGGCCGACCGGGGTCATCGAGTCGATCGCCTTGATACCGGTCTGGAGCGGCTCGTGGACGGGCTTGCGCTCCATCACGGTCGCCGCCTGGAGCTCCAGCTCACGGCGTTCGGTGGACTCGATCTCACCCTTGCCGTCGATGGGGGCGCCCAGGGGGTCCACCACGCGGCCGAGGAAGTTGTCACCCACCGGCACCGAGAGGAGCTGGCCGGTGCGGCGCACCTTCTGGCCCTCCTCGATGCTGGTGAAGTCACCCAGCACGACGACACCGATCTCACCGATCTCGAGGTTCTGGGCCAGGCCCAGGGTGCCGTCCTCGAACTGGAGCAGCTCGTTCGCCATCGCCGAGGGAAGGCCACCGACGCGGGCGATGCCGTCACCGGAGTAGGTGACGGTACCGACCTCTTCCGCGCGGGTGGCTTCAGGCTCGTACGACTGGACGAAGCGCTGTAGCGCGTCCCGGATCTCGTCCGGCCGGATCGTCAGCTCCGCCATCTCTACGTTGTCCTTGCTCTCAAATGGCGCCGGGCTGGCGCCGTGCGTGCTTGCCTTGCGTTCTGTCAGCCGGCCAGGCGGCGTTGGGCCTCGGCGATACGCCCGGCGATGGTCCCGTCGATGACCTCGTCACCCACCTGGATGGACAGGCCACCCACGATCTCGGGGGCGACCTCGATGTTGAGGTGGATGTCGCGGCCGTAGGCGCGCGAGAGCGCGGCTCCGAGCCGGGACTGCTGTTGCTCGCTCAGGGCGACGGCGCTGCGGACGACGGCGACGTAGCGCTTGGCGCGCTCGGCGACGAGTTGTCCGAAGTTGTCCAGCGCCTGCTCCAGGGTACGTCCCCTGGGTCGGGCGACCGCTTCACCGACCAGGACCAGCGTCGCGGGGTGCACCTTGCCCGAGAGCAGGTTCTCCACGAGGGAGAGGCGCAGCTCGGGGGCGGCCCCGTCACGGGTGAGGGCGTCGCGGAGCGCGGGCTGGGCGATGACGATCCGCTGGAAGCGGAACAGCTCGTCCTCCAGCTCGTCGAGCCCCGAGGCGGTCTGGAGCTGGGCGACGGTCGCGTAGACCGCCATCCGCTCCATCGCGTCCACCAGGTCGCGCGGACCCGACCACCTGGCCGAGACCACGTCACCGGCCACGAGGACCGCGGACGGCGACACCCTGCTCTCCAGGAGCTGCCCGATCAGGCCGCTCTTGGCCTCGGCCGGGTTCGCCTGGTCGGCGAGCCAGCGGCGCAGCGAGTGCTCGTTCCCCAGCAGGGCGACGACCTCGAAGAGCTCGCTGCCCAGGGAGACGCCGCTCTGCGGGGTGCCCGCCGACGCCAGGACGTTCTCGTCCAGGCGCCGGGTCACCTCGGCCAGCGACGTGCGGCTGATACCACGCATCAGCGCACCTCTGCCTGCTGCGTGCTGTCGGTCTGCTCCAGCTCGTCCAGGAACCGGTCGATGACGCGGTTCTGGGCGGCGCTGTCGCTGAGGGTCTCACCGACGATGCGGCTCGCCAGCTCGGTGGAGAGCGCACCGACCTCGTTGCGCAGCTGCACCAGGGCCTGCTGGCGGTCGGCCTCGATCTGGGCGTGGGCCGCCTCGACGATGCGTCGCGCCTCGGCCTGGGCCTCCTCGCGCGCCTCGGCGATGATCGCGGCCCGCTGCTCCTTGGCCTTCTCCAGCTCCTGGGCGTACTCGCGGTGCGATTCCTCGAGCTTCTCGCGGTACTGCTGGCGGATCACCTCGGCCTCGGCCTCGGCCTTCTTGGCGCGCTCGATGCCGCCCTCGATGGCGTCGTGACGCTCGTCGAGGACCGCCATGACCTTCGGCACCGCCTTGCGGGCGACAAAGAAGTAGACCACGGCGAGCGCGATCGCACCGAAGGTGAACTTCACCCAGTCGATCCGCAGAATGTTGTAATCGGCTGCCAACTCCACCAACATGGTCAGCCCTCCTTCGCGTCAGTTGCCATCAGATTCCGCCGGCAAACCTTGGTCAGGAACCGGTGGGGGCGGCGAAGGCGAGAACGAAGCCCAGGATGGCCAGGGCCTCGATGAGGGCGAAGCCCAGGTAGATGTTGGTCTGGAGCGGACCGCGCGCCTCGGGCTGGCGGGCGATGGCCTGCATACCGAGACCGAAGACGATACCGACACCGATACCGGCGCCGATGACGCTGATGCCGTAACCGATGGTGTTGATGTTGCCGGTGATCGCAGCGATGTCCATTGATGTTTCCTTTTACTCGACGTCCGGCGTTGCGCTTCGCAAGTGGGTCAGTTCGCCGGTGTGGACGGATCTGTGGCTTCCCACACCCCTGCCCGGCCCGGGGGGACCTGGGGGTGTGCGGGGTTCAGTGGGCCGCTTCGAGGGACTGGTTGATGTACAGGCTGGCCAGCAGCGTGAAGATGAACGCCTGGACGGCCATGATCAGGATCTCGAAGAGGAAGAAGGCCAGGTAGCCGAGCAGAGCGGCACCGGAGAAGAGCACCGAAACCGTACTCAGGACCGGTCCGGCCGTCAGGTTCAGCATGTACCAGCCGCCGTAGGCGAACACGGCGAGCAGCAGGCTGCCCGCGAACATGGTCGCGAAGAGACGGAGGGCGTGCGTCACCGGCCGGATGAGGAACACCGAGAGGATTTCGATGGGGGTGACCAGGATGTAGATCACCTTGGGCATTCCCGGGGGGAAGATCTGGTTCCGGAAATAGCCCCAGCCGCCCTGGTTGCGGATTCCGATCACGATGGTCATGACGTAGATGACCGCCGCCAGCATGGCCGTGAAGGCCAGGTTGCTGTTGACCGGCAACATACCGGGGATCAGGCCGGTGAAGTTCATGGCCAGGATCAGCGTGAACACCGCTGTCATGAACGGCAGGAACCGGTCGCCCTTGGCACCCATCGTGGGACGGGTGATCTGGTCGCGCACGAAGAGGACCAGCATCTCTCCGACGCTCTGCCTGCGCCCGGGGACGAGGCTCAGCTTGCGGCTGAACCACGACCACAGAAGCAGGACGGCACCGACCGCGACGAGCAGCAGGACCAGGTAGAGGTCGATACCCGCGCTGCCGGGGATGTTGGTATACCACGGTTCGGGGAAGAACATCCCGATCGTGGGCGGCGTGAAACCGCACCCGTTGTCACCGAACAAGTGGCAATTCGGTTCGGCCGCGAGAATGCGCACGTCAGCACTCACGGCGAATCCTTTCGTCGTGACGCAAGAAAGCCTCGTTGATGGTTGTTGCGGAGCGTTGTCGCGCGAACCGCGACGCCGGACTGGTGGGGGGACTCAGGAGCGACGGGACTTGGCGACGATCAGGTAGATCGCGCCCGCCATTCCCAGAACCGCCCCGATGGGCAGGAACAGTGCCTGGAAACCCAACAGCTCGTCCGCGGCCCAGCCGATCGCGCTCCAGACGAGCACGCCCGAGAGCAGAGTGGAGAAGAGGGCCCACCCGTCGGACTGACGCGGCACCGAATCCTCGTGCGCGTCTGTCCTCCTGGTCGGTTCGCTGCTCATCTCGCTCCGGAATATAGCATGTGAGCTCGGACGGGGACTCGGAGTCCCAGCCGTCGGGAAGCATCGTATTACGCCCGTTTCGAGGGGCACGGCCGGGGCACTCCATCACCCGTTCTCCGCGCTCTCGACCGGGTCGACGTGGAGCGTCTTCGTCCTGGAGATCGTCCAGGTCTGGCCGCCCAGCCAGGCCAGGACGACGGCCAACGCGCTGTACACGAAGGCCGGGCTGTTCAGGCTGGCCACGAAGGAGCTGTTGCCCAGGGTGACCAGGACAACGCCGAGCACCGCCATCTTGATGACGAAGCCCACGAGGTTCGCCGCGAGGAAGAGGTCCTTGTTCCGGCGGGTGACGAGGATGACGCCCGCCTGTCCCAGACCGAAGCAGCCGAGAACGACCACCGAGGCCAGCGCGGAGCCGGCCAGGCCCGGCGCACCGGCGAGAAGCGCCGATACCGCCAAGGCCAGAAGGGCGCACGCCACACCGGGAAGCGCGGCACCGCGGAAGGCCCTCCAGGCGTCGTTTTCCTGCATGGCGAAGCTCCGTCTGGGGTCGTGGTTGCCTGCTCGTGAAAGCTATCACAAGGTTTTTGGTGCTGAATCCGGGGGTTCCTTAACGCGACCTTAACGGCCCGCAAAGTGCCCGATCCAGGCGGTCTTCCACGCTCATGTCGCCTTCGCCACACCTGTTCCGCCACCGTATCCGCAGGTCAGAAGCGCCTTTCCTCGGCTCCAAGGTACGGCCCCCGAGGGCCCGCTCAGCCATCAGTTGGCGAATCGTGATCTGGGGCCGTCTTGACGCTTTCCTTGCGCCGCGGGAACAGCAGTCCGCGTCGCCGCAGGCGGGGCAGCGCGATGAGGCCAACCGCACACGTGGCCACCAGCGCGGTCACCGCCAACACGATGACCCAGGAGTCGAACACCGACAGGGCGACCGCGGCGAAGGCCACGATCCCCGCCCACAGGTACATCAGCAGCACCGCGCGCACGTGGCTGTGGCCCATGTCCAGCAGGCGGTGGTGCAGGTGGCCCCGGTCCGGCGCGAACGGGGACTTGCCCGCCAGGGTCCTGCGCACGACGGCCAGCACCAGGTCGGCCAGCGGAAGGGCGATCACCAGCAGCGGCAGCGCGATCGGCAGGAACACCACCAGGCCGGAGTTGAACCCCTCGCGCGCGGTGTTGGCGTCGAACTGTCCGGTCACCGTGATGGTGATCGAGGTCAGCAGCAGGCCCAGCAGCATGGCCCCGGTGTCGCCCATGAACACCTTGGCCGGGTGGAAGTTGTGGCAGAGGAACCCGGCGCACGTGCCCGCGAGGATGATCGCGATCATCGCCGGATAGGACTGGCGCACGAAGCCCTGCTCCACCGCGACGACGTAGTAGTAGGCGAAGAAGGCCAGGGAGGAGATGGCGACGATGCCCGCCGCCAGGCCGTCGAGGCCGTCGGCGAAGTTGACCGCGTTGATGGTCACCACGATCAGCAGGATCGAGACCATCGCGCCCAGCCACGGGCCCAGGGAGAGCTGGGTGCCGGGCAGCGGCAGCCACAGCAGCTGCACGCCCTGCCAGACCAGGATGCCCGCGGCGGCGGTCTGCCCGGCGAGCTTGCTCAGCGCGTCCATGCCCCAGCGGTCGTCGATGACGCCGACGATGGTGATGAGCCCGCCCGCGAGCAGCAGGCCCATCCAGGTGTCGGCGAGGAAGACGTCCTGGAGGTGGGGCAGCTGGGCCGAGATCAGCAGGGCGGCGGCGAACCCTCCGTAGATGGCCAGCCCGCCCAGTCGCGGGATGGGCTCGGTGTGCACGTCGCGGTCGCGCACCGGCGGCGTGGCGCCGAAGGCGATGGCGAACCGGCGCACCAGCGGAACGAGCAGGTAGGTCACCGCGGCGGCGATGACGAAGGTGAGCGCGTACTCACGCACGTCCTGGCCCCTCTAGTTCTTGTCGCCGTCGGGGGCGGTCCCGGGAGCGCTCTCGTCCTCGTCCCGCGGGGTCTGCGGCTCCGGTGCCGGGGCCTGCGCGTCCCCGGCCTCGCCGCCCTCCGGCCGCACGGGCTTGCGGGGACCCTTGCGCAGCTCGCCGATCACGGTGCCGCACACCGCGCGCAGCTGTTCGATGGAGATGGCGCCCGCGCGCAGCACGCGCGGGACCGCGTAGGTCAGGTCGACGATGGTGGAGGAGACGCGGGACTCGGTCTCGCCGCCGTCCAGGTAGACGGCGACGTCCTCGTCACCGAGCTGCTCGATGGCCTCCTCCACACGGGTCGCGGAGGGCTGGCCGGACTTGTTGGCGCTGCTGACCGCCATGGGCCCGACCTCCTTGAGCAGGTCCAGGGCGACCGGGTCCATCGGCATGCGCACGCCCACGGTGCCCTTGGTGTCGCCCAGGTCCCAGGACAGGCTGGGGGTGGCGGTGCAGACCAGGGTGAGTGGACCGGGCCAGAACTCCTCCATGAGGTCGCGGCCGTGGTTGCCCAGGTCGTCGACGAGGGCGTTGGCGGCGCGCATCGAGCCGACCAGCACCGGCGGGGGCATCTCGCGGCCCCGGCCCTTGGTGGCGAGCAGCCTGGCCACGGCGGTCGGGCTGAAGGCGTCGGTACCGATGCCGTACACGGTGTCCGTGGGCAGCACCACAAGGTCGCCTCGGCGTACCGCGGACGCGGCGTCGGCGATGCCGTCCTTGCGGGCGGTCTCGTCCGCGCAGTCGTAGATGCGGCTCACCTGCGTTCACCTCACTCTTGAACGGAGTCCACCGGGTTCACGGTCGGACCGGGATACGGGGGGCGGGGAAAGCACGTCA
This sequence comes from Nocardiopsis sp. TNDT3, assembly GCF_003427465.1. Taxonomy (NCBI): domain Bacteria; kingdom Bacillati; phylum Actinomycetota; class Actinomycetes; order Streptosporangiales; family Nocardiopsidaceae; genus Nocardiopsis; species Nocardiopsis sp. TNDT3. Next base: position 9,857 of record NZ_QPFC01001178.1, read on the forward strand.
GCCGTCCTCGTCGGCGCGGCGCATGACCACGAAGCGGTCGCGCCGGGCCAGGTCCTTGCGGTTGAGGACGTCGCGCCAGCCCCTGTCCTCGGGGAAGAGCCAGGGGATGTCGATGCCCTGGCCGTCGTGGTGCTCCACGGCCATCGCGCCGCCGGGACGCAGCAGCCTGCGGCCGACCGCCTCCAGCGCGCGGATCATGTCCAGGCCGTCCTCGCCCGACCACAGCGCGGGGGCGGGGTCGTAGTCGCGCACCTCGGGCGGGATGGCTCCGGCCTCGCGGGTGGGGACGTAGGG
>NZ_QPFC01001179.1:0-1220 GCF_003427465.1 Nocardiopsis sp. TNDT3
ATCGCCGAATCCCTCGCCCTGCACGGGGAACCGGCGCACTTCCCCGACGCCTCCGAAGTCCTGGCGCTGCTCCGGCGCCTGGACCGCGCCACCGGCCACCCCTTCCCCGAGGGCTTCGAAGCCGTGCACGGCATGTACCACCACCAGCACCTACTGGGCGAGGGCAGCACCGACCCCCACACCCTCGCGGGAACCACACACGTCGAACAGGGCTACCTGTCGGTCTCCCTGGGGACCGTCCCCTCCGCGGCGGGCGGCTCCCCCGTCGACCTGATGCGGCTGACCGTGCCGCAAGGCTCCCACGGGCTGTGGGTCGGCGACCGCAGCCAACACCCCCGCGAACGCGAGGTGATCCTCACCCGAGGGACCCGCTACCAGATCACCGCGGTCGAACCCTGGGGACGCGGCTACCTCTTCCACGCCCGGATCCTGCCCCCCACCCACGACGACGGGCCCACCACAGCACCCCCGACCTGGACGGGCCAGGCACTGGAGCGCATCGACCAGGCCCTGAACGCGAATGACACGGCAGCGGCCCTGACCGGGATACACCAGGCGGCGCAACGCCTCACCGCTGACCTGGCCTCCACTCTCCGGGACGCCGACGGCCCCGACCCGACCACGGTGATCGACCGCCTCGAAGGGCTGCGAGACGCGGCCGAGCACCTGGCGGACCGGGCCGGGGAGATCGCCGACACCGCCCCCGAAGCCGTCACCACCACGGTCGCTCTGGCCGCGGACCTGGCCGCCGCCGCGCAGAGCGTGGCCGCGCGCGCTGGCGCCGACGCGGCCGCGGCCCGCGACGCGATCCCCGAACCGTCCGAGGTCGACCCCGAGAACCCGGACCGGATCACCGACGCCGCACGCGAGCGCGACACGGCCCTGACCCGGGCCGGGGAGGCCGACACCGCCCGCCAAAACGCCGAACGCGCCGCCCACATCGCCTACGAGGCCGCCGACACCGCCACCCGCACCGCCGGGGACGGGGCCGGGGCCGGGGTCCGGGTCGAGGAGGCCCGCGCGGCCGCCCAGAGCGCGGACGCCCATCGCCGCGACGCGATCACGGCCGCCCAGGACGCGGCCGACCGGCACGAGAGCCTGACCCGTACCGTCAACGTGGCCGCGAACATCGCCGTCGGTATCGCGCTCGGCGACGCGGCCTCCTCCCGCGACGACGCCGCCGCGCGGGCGGCCGCCCTGGACCGGGCCCGGTCCATCGC
>NZ_QPFC01001180.1:0-5172 GCF_003427465.1 Nocardiopsis sp. TNDT3
GCTCGCTGTACACGGTGGAGGCGCACGTGCGCTATCCTCGTCGTCCGCGGCGACCTCGCGCAGGTAGCGCACGTGCGCCTCCACCGTGTACAGCGAGCGGCCGGACCGCTCGCGGTAGGCGGCGTCCAAGCCGACCCGGTCCATCAGCGCGTCCGTCGCGAACCCGAAGACCAGGACGTAGTAGGCCTCGCTGAGGTGGCCGTTGTAGTCGATCCACTCGGGCCGCAGCCGCTGGGTGAGCGTCGCGCTCACGCGTCCGCCCCCGCCCGCTCGGCGGCCTCGGCGCGTTCGACCTCCTCCAGCGCGCGGGCCACCGCGATCAGGCGGCGGTCGCGCTGGGCGATCAGTTCGGCGGTGGAGCGCCCGGCCACGACCTCGTCCGTGCCCGCGACCATGCGGTCGCGCAGTCCGGCGGTGAGTTCGGGCGCCTCCAGGCGGGTCCACGGGGACTTCAGGGACGGGCCGAAGTGGTCGAGCATGTGCGCCATGCCGCCCTCTCCCCCGGCCAGGTGGAAGGTCAGGCAGGGGCCGAAGAAGGCCCAGCGCAGCCCGGGGCCGCTGGTCATCGCCAGGTCGATCTGCTCGACGGTGGCCTCCCCCTCGGCGACCATGTGCAGGGCCTCGCGCCAGGCGGCCTCCTGGATCCGGTTGCCGATGAACCCCGGCAGCTCCCGCTCCATGGTGATCACCGACTTGCCCGCGGCGCGGTAGAAGTCCGAGGCCCAGTCGACGGCCCACCGCTCGCTGCGCTCGCCGCCGACCACCTCGACCAGGGGCACCAGGTAGGGCGGGTTGAACGGGTGTCCGACCACGAGCCGCCCCGGTGTGCGGGCCCCCACCTGCATCTCGCTCATGCTGTAGCCGGAGGTGGACGAGGCGATGACCACGCCCTCGGGGGTGGCGGCGTCGATCTCGGCCAGCAGGTCGATCTTCAGGTCCAGGCGCTCCGGGGCGCTCTCCTGGACGAAGTCCGCGTCGGCCACGGCCTCAGCGAGCGTGTCCACGACCCGCAGGTTCGCCATGGAGGCCCCCTCGGCCGGGCCCAGCTCCTCCAGGGCGGGCCAGGCCGAGGAGACCAGCCCGCGCAGCCTGCTCTCGGCGTCCGGGGCGGGGTCCCAGGCGACCACCCGGTAGCCGCGGCCCAGGAAGTGGGCCACCCAGCCGCCCCCGATGACACCCGCTCCGACGCAGGCGACCGTGCGCACGGCCTCGGGGGTGGTTCTCGCGTTCTCCGTCATCGTGCTCCTCGTGTGGTCGGCGGTTCGTGTGGGGCGGTGGTCAGGCGGCGCGGCGGAGCCCGAGCATGGCGCGGGTCTCGTCCGGTGTGGCCACCCGGGCGCCGAGCTGCTCGATGATGTTGACGGCCTTCTCGGTGAGCTGGCCGTTGGTGGCCTTCACCCCGCGGCTGAGGTAGAGGTTGTCCTCCAGCCCCACCCGGGCGTGCCCGCCGAGCAGCACCGACTGCGCCACCCACGGCATCTGCTTGCGGCCGATGGAGAAGCTCGCCCACTGCGCGCCCTCGGGGAGCAGGTTCACCATCGACTGGAGGACGCCCGGGTCGGAGGGCGCCCCGTAGGGGATGCCGGTGCACAGCTGGAACAGCGACGGGTCGTCGATGAGGCCCTCGGCGTGCATGGTCTTGGCGAACCACAGCTGGCCGGTGTCGAAGATCTCCAGCTCCGGGCGGACCCCGAGTTCCTGGATGCGCCTGGCGCCCGCGCGCAGCATGTCCGGGGTGGAGATGTACACCTGGCTCCCGTCACCGAAGTTCAGGCTGCCGCAGTCCAGGGTGCAGATGTCGGGCAGCAGTTCCTCCACGTGCGGCAGGCGGTCCAGGCCGTTGACGAGGTCGGTGCCCTCCTCGAACTCGAGCGGGTCCTCCTGGCCGATCACCAGGTCGCCGCCCATGCCCGCGGTGAGGTTGATGACGATGTCCACGCCGGTCTGGCGGATGCGGTCGACGACCTCCCGGTAGAGGGCGTTGTCGCGGGAGGGGGCGCCCGTCTCGGGGTCGCGGACGTGGATGTGCACCACGCTGGCACCGGCCTCGGCGGCCTCGACCGCGGCGGCGGCGATCTGCTCGGGCGTCACCGGCACGTGCTCGCTGCGGCCGACGGTGTCCCCGGCGCCGGTGAGGGCGCAGGTCAGGATGGGTTTGGGGTTCATGGTGTCGCTCATGGCGGTGCTCCGTCTCCGTGTGTGTGCGGTGTTGCGGATGCTGTGGACGGGCGGCCCTCGGGCCGGAGGGGGCGTTTTCGGGCGCGCGGAACCGAGGTGAGGGCTCCGGAGGGGGCCGGGGCGGGTACGGGCCGGGTCGAATGCGGGCTGGCTCAGTCCCCCGGGGCGCCACTGCCGCCCGGGATATCGCCGTCCCCCGGGGCGCCGCGACGGCCCAGGACGTCGCTGTCGATGACCGAGCGCAGGGTGTCACGCATGTGGGCGACCGACCGCCCGGGCATCCCGGTCATGACCTGGATGCCCATGCCGTCGATGAGGGCGGTGAGGCGTCTGGTCATCTCCTCGACGTCGAAGTCGGCGAAGACCCCGCTCTCCCTGCCCTCGCGCAGGGTGCGGGCGATGGTCTCGTGCCAGCGCAGGTAGGAGTCGGTGTGCAGCCCGCGCATCCGCGGGTCCAGCGCCGCCGCCGTCCACACCTGGAGCCAGATCGACCACTCCAGCCGCAGGCGCTCGGAGTCGGGGAGCTGGAGTTCGATGAGCCGCAGGAGGCGTTCGTAGGGGTCCTCGATGGTGTGCAGCCCCGCGACCTGGCGGTCGAAGGCCTGCTTCACCGAGTGGCGCAGCGCCTCCACCAGCAGGTCGTTGAGGGTCGGGAAGTAGTAGTGGACGGTGGCGCTGGACGTCCCGCAGGCCTGGGCGATCTGGGCGACGCGGACCGAGTGGAGGCCGCGTTCGGCGATGAGGGTCCACGCGGCCTCGATGATCTGGAGCCTGCGGCTGTGCTCCCGGGCGGCCGCGGGGTGGCCCGCCAGGCTCGCGGAGGTCGGCCGTACCGCCGACGAGTCGCGCGGTACCGCCGAGACCGTCTCCGCGTCGTCCTTGCCGTTGAGCAGCCAGTTGACCGTCACCCCGGTCTCGTCGGCGATACCGGCCAGTTCCAGGGCGGTGAAGCGCCGGGTGCCGGTCAGGGACTTGGAGAGTTTGCTGGGGTCGATGCCGAGTCTGGTCGCGAACTGGCGCTGGGAGAGGCCGGATCGGCGGATCGCCTCGCGGGCCCTGCCGCGCACGTCGTCGGCCACGTTGTCGCTCACGGTGGGAACGTAACAGCACGATGGCGATTTTCGCAACGCGGACGTGGTTGTCACTTCGTTACAGAGGCATCGGCCCGAGCGCCCCACTACCCAGGAAACCCTTGCCACCAAACGCTTTTCCTCATAACGGCAGCGCACAGCGGTGGACCGAGAACAGCGGTGAGGCGATTCTGACTGGTTGATTAGTCAAGCGCAACACAGTAGTAACTGGATAGCCCACGCCCTCGACCCCGGAGGTGACCCGAGCTATCCGCTGGAACATCGACAAAACAGTCTTCTGGCCCGCGCTGATCATGGTGATCGGCTTCAGCGCGCCGTTCGTGATCGCGCCGCAGACGGGTGAACGCCTGCTCGGCGAGGTCCTGTCCCGGCTCCAGTCCGACCTGGGCTGGGTGTACATGTGGTTCGTCGCCGCACTCGCGGTACTGCTCGTCTGGCTGCTCTTCAGCAGGTACGGCCGCATCAGGATGGGCGGCCCCGACGACCGCCCCGAGTTCTCCACCCCCACCTGGCTCGCGATGATCTTCACCGCCGCGATCGGCGGCGGCCTCATGTACTGGGGGATCATCGAGTGGGCGCACTACCACGTGGATCCCCCGTTCCAACTCGAACCGCACAGCGCAGAGGCCGCCGAGTGGTCGGCCACCTACCCCCTCTTCCACTGGGGTCCCACCGCCTGGGCGGTCTTCTGCGTACCGACCCTGGCCCTGGCCTACGCCTACCACGTGCGTAGAATCCGCCGCCTGCGCCTGAGCGAGGCCTGCCGCGGGGTGCTCGGCGACCGCGTCGACCGCTGGCCGGGGCGCCTGATCGACGTCTTCTTCATCCTCGGGATGATCGGGGCGGCGGGGACCTCGCTGGCCCTGGCCGTGCCCACCGTCGCCGAGGGCGCCTCCCGCATGCTGGGCTTCGAGCCGGGCCCCACCCTCAACACCATCGTCATCGGCCTGTGGACCGTGCTGTTCGGGGGCAGCGTAGCCCTGGGCCTGCACCGCGGCCTCAAGCGCCTGGCCAACCTCAACCTCTACCTGGCCGCCGCCCTGGGCGTCCTGGTCCTGGTGCTGGGCCCGGCGGTCTTCGTCATCGACACCTTCACCAACAGCGTCGGCATGCTCGCCCAGAACATCGTGCGGATGAGCACCTACACCGATCCGGTCGGCGGGTCCGGCTTCGAGGAGATCTGGACGGTCTTCTACTGGGGCTGGTGGATCTCCTACGGACCCTTCGTCGGCATGTTCTGCGCCAAGATCTCCAAGGGGCGCACCGTCCGGCAGATCATCGTCGGCATGTGCGGCTTCGGCAGCCTGGGCTGCTGGCTCTCGTTCGCGCTGCTCGGCAACTCCAGCATGGCCTTCGAGCTGAGCGGACAGGCGCCCATCGTCGACACCCTGGAGGCCGAGGGCGCGGTCCCGGCCATCTTCGCCACGCTGGAGGCGTTCCCGCTCAGCTGGATCATCACCCCGCTGTTCCTGCTGCTGTTGCTGGTCTTCCTGGCCACCACGCTGGACTCCGCGTCCTACATCATGGGCTCTGCCACCTCCCGTGACCTGCCCAACGAGGTCGAGCCCTCCCGGGCCAACCGCGTGCTCTGGGCGATCGTCCTGGCCGCGGTGTCGGTCTCGGTGATGTCGGCCGGAGGCACCGACGCGTTGCAGACCCTGTCGGTCGTGACCGCCTTCCCGCTGATCTTCATCCTGAGCCTGGTCGCCGCCTCCCTGGTGCGCTGGCTCCGCGAGGACGAGCGCTACCGTTCCGGCGCTGCGGCCCCCGGGGCCGGTACTGGAGCCGAGCCCGGTCTCGATCCGGACCGGGGGAAGGAACCGGGACTGGACACGCCTCCGTCACCGCCGACCCCGGCTGCGAGGTGACCCCTCCCAGGCGGTGGCACCCGGGGCGGTCCGGC
>NZ_QPFC01000132.1:0-4487 GCF_003427465.1 Nocardiopsis sp. TNDT3
CACCGGCACCGCCGGTGCGCGCCGTCGGCGTGAAGGGCGCACGTGCGCCACGCGGTGCTCCCCCGGGGAAGTACGGTGTCGCGGCCCGCGGGCGGGTACGGCCCGCGCTGACCCGGCCGGAAGCGGTCCCCGCCGCGCGCGCCCGCGACGGCGTGGCCTGTGTCGGCGCCGGTTCCCGGCGTCTACGATGCCCCTGGTTCCGCAGCGTGCCGCGGCCCCGTCCCGCTCTCTTCCGGGGCCGGTCGGCCCCCTGTCCCCGGCCGCGGGCATGGGCCCGCCTCAAGCAGGAAAAATCCGACCCAAAACAACCAAGTATTACTTTAAGTTATTTAGTGACTACTAAGAGTTAGTGAGCGGGGACCCGGGGCAGATCTACGGATGGCGCCAGGAGAACGGTTCTCCCGAGGGTCGAGCTGGGGGGATCGGTGCCACCGGACCGACAGATCGTCGGTCCGCCTCGAAAGGACACAGGATGAACCGCAAGACTCTCACTCGGATCGCCTTCGCCTCCGTCGCCGTTCCGGCCCTGGCCTTCGGCGCCCCGGCCACCGCTATGGCGGACAGCTTCTTCTCGGGTGAGTCCAGCGCCGCCGGCATCGATGGCGCCGCGAGCCACAGCGTGACCGCTGTCGCCTTCGACGGCAACGGCCACGGCCACGGCCACGGCCACAAGGGTGGCAAGGGCGACAAGGGCCACGACCACTGGGACAACGGCGGCTCCTTCTACAAGAAGAGCGCCACCTGGGCGGGCCACGACGGCGCCGCCTCCCACAGCATCGTGAGCGGTGCGAACTAGGCATCCCGTTTCCGTCGGGCGTGACCCGACCCAACCCGAGGAGGGGAAGGACGATGGTCCGACTACGACGAGTGCTGTCCCTGACCGGTGTGGCCTTCGGCCTGGCGCTGGGTGCGCCCTCGGTCGCGATGGCCGACGCGGTCTTCGAGAAGGACTTCGGCAGCGCCAGCGCCGAGGGCGCCACCATGACCGTGGTCCACAGCCGCGTCGGCGACGACGGCAAGGTCTACTACGAGTACGTGACCTACACCGCCTCCATGCACGGAGCCACGGTGGACAGGACCACCAGCAAGGCGAACTGAGTTCCCGCGAGGTTGCGGGCGGACGGCCTTCACGGCTGTCCGCCCCTGGTGTGCGCGGGCACGGCGCGGTACACGCTCCCCCGCGCACGGGAGGTGGAAAGACATGCGAAACCTGCTTCGAGGCCGTGCCCTCGCGGGGATGGCCGCGGCGGCCGTGTGCTGCGCGGGTGTGACCGGCGCGGCCGACCCCGGCGACGTGTTCGCCGGCGGCGGGACCCCGTCCGCGGTCCAGGGGGCGGGATCCGGCGGCGGCTGGCCCCCGCCCTGGTCCCAGGAGGAACCGGCCGACCCCTGGACCGAGGCCGAGGCCGAGGTCGTGCGGCTGGTCAACGACAAGAGGCCCGGGTACGGGTGCGGGAAGCTGAGCGCCCACGAACTGCTCACCCGGGCCGCGCGGGAGCACAGCCAGGACCAGGCGGGCGACAGCGGGTTCCCCGGCGGCGGCTTCTTCGGCGGCAGCTCGTCGGCCAGGGACCGGGCCCGCGGCCTGGGCTACGCGCACCCTTCGGGCGAGATCGTGGCCAACGGCTTCGAGACGGCCGAGGAGGCGGTGGAGGCCTGGACGCGCCACGGCCACAACCAGGTGCTCGCCGACTGCGAGGCCGAGCACATCGGCGTGGGCGTGGTGAAGGGCGACGGCGGCCCCTACTGGACCGTCGTCCTCGGCCGCGGAGCCTGAGCCGCACGCGCGCGGTCCAGGGCACGTGACGGGCGGTGTGCGGCGGGTGCACACCGCCCGTCACGTGTCCCGGGAGAGGCCGCGCGGCCGCGGAGCGGGGCTCCGGTCAGGAGGTTCCGACGGTCTCGGGTCCCTCCGGCGCGGGCTCCGGGTCCGGATCGGGCGCCGGGTCGCCGGTGGTCTGCGAGGTTTCGGTGGGCACCGCGGGCGCGGACGGCTGCGGCGTGCTCGGGGTGAGCACGAACAGCATCACGAGCAGGCCCGCGGTGACCGCGGCGATCAGGCCGCACGCCACCCACGGTTTCCAGCCGCCCAGGCCGGGGTCGGCCGGAGCGTCGGGATCCCCCGACCCGAAGGACTCCAGCCGTCCGGCCAGGTCCGGTTCCTCCTCGCTGAGCTGCCGCTCGATCTCCGCGAGGATTCTTCTCTCGTGCTCTCTCAGGGACATGGAACCCTCCTCGGCCACGGGGGGAAGGACAGTCGTCGCCAGACTTACAGTCTCCCCCGGGTGTACCTGAGATATCCAGGTGTGCACAGGTTTTCCGATGTGGGTTTCCATGCCCGATTCTGGGTAGAAAAATCGGTTTCCTCCGGGGGGTGCGACCCGCCGCCCGGGCCCGAACCCCCTCCGCGCCGACGCGGTCCCGAGGGTCGGACCCGCCGGGGGTCAACCGGGGTAGCACTCGACCTCGGCGGCCTTGACCCCCGCCCACACCGCGTCCCCCCGGGCCAGTCCCAGTTCGGCCAGGGCCGCCGGGCTGATGTCGGCGGCCAGGGAGGGGTTCCCCGCCAGGTGCACCCGCACCTGGTCGCCGAACCGCTCGATCCCCTCCACCCTCAACCGCCACACGTTGCGCGGACTGCCGTGCGGACGGTGCGGGTACAGGGCCACGGCGCGCGGCGGGAAGGCCACCAGGGCCGGTCCCCGGTGCGCCTCGTGCGCCTCCACCCGGACGGGCCCGCCGGGCCCGTCGCCGTCCAGGGTGACGGTGGTGCCCTCGGCCGCGCCCCGGAAGAGGTTGAGCCCCACCAGCCGCGCGACGTAGGCGGTGCGGGGGCGCCGCGCCACCTCGGCGGGCTCGCCCTGCTGGACGACCCGGCCCTCCTCGATCACCGCCACCCGGTCGGCGAGCACCATGGCGTCGAGCGGGTCGTGGGTGACCAGCACCGTGGCCCCGTCGAACTCCTCCAGCAGGTGGCGCAGCCGGGCGCGCACGTCGATGCGGGTGCTGGCGTCCAGGGCGGCCATGGGCTCGTCGAGCAGCAGCAGGCGCGGGCGCACGGCCAGGGCGCGGGCCAGCGCCACGCGCTGGGCCTGGCCGCCGGAGAGGCGGCGCGGCCGCACGCGCGCGTACGCGGACAGGTCCATGTGGGCGAGCAGTTCGGCGGCGCGCTCGCGGGCCGCCGCCCGCGACAGGCCCTGGCGGCGGGGGCCGAAGGCCACGTTGTCCAGGGCGCTCATGTGCGGGAAGAGCAGGTAGTCCTGGAAGACCATGCCGATGGGGCGGTGCTCCACGGGTGTCCTGGTCTGGTCGCGCCCGTCCACGAGGACGCGTCCGCCGGTGAGGGGCACCAGTCCGGCCAGGGCGCGCAGCGCCGAGGACTTGCCCGCGCCGTTGGGTCCCAGCAGGGCGAGGATCTCCCCCGGGCGCACCGTCAGGGAGGCCTCCAGGGTGAAGGCGCCCCGGCTCAGGCGCAGGTCCGCCTCCAGCGCGGGTACGGGCGTGGACGCGGCCGAGGACGCGGACGTGGACGTGCGTTCGGGCCCGGAGGCGTGTGCGGCCGGGGTCGGGGCCGTGCGTTCGGGCGCTGGTGCGGAGCCGGATCCGGGGTCGGGCGCGGTCTCGTCAGGGCGGTGGTTCGGGGCCATCAGGCGTTCGTCCACCTCTCGCGCAGGGTGGCCAGGACGGCCAGGCAGACCGCCAGCAGGATCAGGCTGAGCACGATGGCGGCCTCGGGGTCGCGCTGCATGGCCACGTACACGGCCAGCGGCATGGTCTGCGTGGTGCCCGGGAAGTTCCCGGCGAAGGTGATGGTGGCGCCGAACTCGCCCAGGGCCCGCGACCAGCACAGGACCGCTCCCGCGGCGATGCCCGGCAGCACCATGGGCAGGGTGACGCGGGCGAAGACGGCCGCCCGGCTGGCGCCCAGGGTGGCGGCGGCCTCCTCGTAGCGGCGGTCCGCGCCGCGCAGCGCGCCCTCCACGCTGATCACCAGGAACGGCATGGCGACGAACACCTGGGCCAGGACCACGGCGGCGGGGGTGAAGGGCAGGGTGATCCCGAACCAGGCGTCCAGGTGGCGGCCCACGATCCCGTTGCGCCCCAGGACCAGCAGCAGCGCCACGCCGCCGACCACGGGCGGCATCACCAGCGGGACGGTGACCAGGGCGCGCACCAGGCGGCACCCGGGGAAGTCGGTGCGGGCCAGCAGCCAGGCCAGCGGCACCCCGAGGAGCAGGGACACGGCCGTGGCGGCGGTGGCGGTGGACAGGGACAGCCACAGGGCCGCCAGCACCTCGGGCTCGGTCAGGCGACCGCCCATGGTGGGCCAGGGCGCGCTGACCAGCAGGCCCGCCATGGGCAGCACGAGGAAGGCCACGCCCAGGAGGGCGGGCAGCACCAGGATCCAGGGCGGTCGGCCGAAGCGCCGTCCCCGCGGCGGACGGCGGCGCGGCGCCGCGGCGGCGGCGGGCTCGGCGGGGGCAGCG
>NZ_QPFC01001181.1:0-1282 GCF_003427465.1 Nocardiopsis sp. TNDT3
CCCAAGTTCACGCGCGCCGCCAAGGCCGCCGCCGGTCCGGGTCGGTTCCTCCTCCAGGGCCAGGACCCGGTCGGGGTCGATGCCGTAGTAGCGGTTGTAGAGGCCCTGGCCCAGCAGGGCGGCGGCGGCCTTGGCGGCGCGCGTGAACTTGGGGGAGAACCCGCCCGTGAAGATGTCGGCGGCCAGTTCCTCCACGAGCGGCAGACGCAGGTCCGCGGAGCGGGACAGGGCGGACAGCTGGCTCACCATCGGGTTGGGCACGATCGTGCCGGGGAAGTGGGTGAGCACGCAGGAGCCCAGTGCGGACAGCAGTTCGGCCACCGTCTCACGGCGCGCCTCGGGGCCGGAGCGGTGGGCCAGCAGCGCCCGTGTCCAGGGCAGTTCGTCCGCGCGGACCTGGCTCTGCAGGTTGAGCAGGAGCAGGGAGCGCCTGCGGCTGAACGCCCGGTGGTGGGCGGCGAGCAACCGGGCCAGGGCGGGGTCCGCGGCGGAGGCGGCCTCGGCCTCCGCGGTGAGGGCGGGCACGACCTCGGCCATCACCTCGGCGGAGGGGATCACGCCGAGTTCCACCAGGTCGTCCAGGGGAGCGGCGGTGGCCCTGCGGACGACGTCGCCCAGGGCCCCAGGGATGGGCCAGCCCTCGGGCACGGTGCGCTCGCGTGCCTCCTCGGCGGAGACGGGGGTGAGCAGCTTCGCCGTGTGCGGGGTGCCGACGGCCCGGGGGAGCGGGGCGAGCCGGTCGGCCAGCAGCGCGGCGAGCACGTCGTGGGTGGGGCGGGCTGCGTGCTCGGCCTGTCCGGCGCGCAGGGCGGTGTGCCGCTCGGAGCCGGGCAGGCCGCGCTTGGCCACCATCGAGTCCACGGCGTGGCGGAGCAGGCCGCGGCGGCGGGGGGTGAGTTCGGCGCCGGACTCGGCGACCGCCTCGCGCAGCGCGGCGAGCAGGATCGCGAGGTTCTCCTTGGGCTTGCGGTGCTTGGTGCACAGGGTGTGCTCGGCGGCCAGGCGTTCGTACTCGGCGAGCAGGGCGGCGCCGCGGCGGGTCCAGCCCGTGGGGCGGTGGGCGTCGGCGCGGCCGTCGCGGACGGTCTCCAGCCAGTGGATGAGGACCCGGTCGGCGAAGGGGTTCCACACGGCCAGGGCCTCCTGCTGGGCCCGGGGGCGGCTGGTGGCCGGGTCGCGGGCGGCGCGTTCGGCCAGGGCCTGGCGCGCGTCGCCGACGCTCTGGCGGAAGACCGTGCGGGCGGGCAGGTCCTGGCGGGGCGCCGGGCGGGGGGTGAGGCAC
>NZ_QPFC01001182.1:0-1037 GCF_003427465.1 Nocardiopsis sp. TNDT3
GGCGCGCGCGACCACGTCGGCGAGTTCCTCGCCCTCGCGCACGAGCCACCCGGTCTCGCCGTCGCGGACCGAGTCGCGGAGTCCGTCCACATCGTAGGCCACGGTGGGCACGCCGAGGCGGGCCGCCTCGATGACGGTCAGGCCCCAGCCCTCGAACTCGGAGGCGGTGACATGGAGGTGGCACGAGGCCAGGACGCTGTTCTTGTCCTCCTCGGGCAGGAAGCCGTGCAGGCGCACGCGGTCGCCCGTGCCGTCACGGGCGACCTGCTCCGCCAGGGGTTCGCCCTCGGGGCCGCGGCCGATGATGTGCACCTTCAGGTCGGGGTGCTCCTCGCGCAGCGCGCGGGCGAGGTCGACCACCCGCGAGACCCGCTTCTGGACGACCAGGCGGCCCAGGCTGACCACGGCCGGGTGGCCCATGTCGGCGGGGGCGGGCGCGTCGTCGAGGGGCTTCTGGGGCCCGGGGAGTCCGCCGTTGTGGATGATCTCGATCGGCGCGCGCCAGCCCAGCTTCTCGCGCATGGCCCGGCGGGAGGACTCCGAGACGGTGACGGTGGTGCAGCGGCGGTAGACGCGCGAGGCCACGACCGACTCCAGCGTGCGGCCCAGCCAGGCGACGGGCGCCGGGAAGTAGGCGTTGAACTGGAGGTCGTGGACGTGGTGGACGACGCTGACCACCCGCGTGCTGCGGCGCAGGACGAGGCGGCACAGGAAGGGGACGCCGTTCATGCAGTCGAAGGCGAGCTGGTACTCGCGGCGCCACAGGGCCAGCCACGCCATGACGCGCGGGTAGACGGTGAACCTGCCGCCCATGCGGCGGATGACGATCCCGTCCCTGGTCTCCACGCGCGCCTGGTGGGGCTCGCGGCTGGTGAGGAAGGTGACGATGGCACCGCGTTCGGCCAGGTGGCGGCTGATCCGCCAGGAGTACTCCTCGGCTCCCCCCGCGGTGGACTGCCAGGGGTCGCGCCAGTTGACCATGACCAGGCGGACCCCGTCCAGGCGCGGCCCGAGGTCGGCGGGGACGTCCGGGGCGG
>NZ_QPFC01001183.1:0-2669 GCF_003427465.1 Nocardiopsis sp. TNDT3
GGGGCCGGGAGGGGGATCCCCCTCCCGGCCCCTCGTGTGTGTGCGCGTGTTCAGCAGCAGCGCGACCCCGGGTCGGTGTCGCCCCGGTCCACGTGCTGGCGCCAGAAGGCGCGCTCGCTCATGGGCTCCTGCCCGGGGTGCGTGCGCCGGTGGTGGTCGAGGTAGATCTCGTAGGCGCGCTCACCGGCCACGCCGCGGACGATCTGCCACGCCTCGCGCAGGCCCCGCAGCAGGGCGGGGCCCAGCCGCGCGCGTACCCGCTCCATGGGCTACTCCTCCCTGCGCGCGGTGACGTCGCCCTCCCCCGCCGGGGCCAGTCGGCGGGCGTGCTCACGCTCCTCGCGGGTGGGCACCAGCCCCGAGGGGGCCCACAGCCGGGACGTCTCGTGGGGCGCCTCGCTGGTGGGCAGCGTGCCCTCCGGCGCCCGCAGCGCCCTGATCCACACCCGGACCGAGTCGACCAGGATGATGAGGACCAGGATCGCGAACAGCGCCGACAGGACGCCGTTGACGGTGGTGTTGAGCACGACCCTCTGCATGTCCTCCACGCCCTGGATGGCGCCCACGCTCGTCTCCCCCGCGGCCAGGGCCTCGGAGAACTGCTGGCGCTGGGCGAAGAACCCGATGGCGGGGTCGGAGGAGAAGATCTTCTGGTAGCTGGCGGTCAGCGTGACCGCCGCGTCCCAGGCCAGCGGCACCAGGGTCACCCAGGCGTACTTGGCGCGTCCGGACTTGATGATCAGCGTGGTGCACACCGCCAGGGCGATCGCCGCCAGGAGCTGGTTGGCGATGCCGAACAGCGGGAAGAGCTGGTTGATGCCGCCCAGGGGGTCGTTGACCCCGGCCCACAGGAAGTAGCCCCACGCCCCCACGATCAGGGCGCTGCACAGCCAGGCGCCCGGGCGCCAGCTGGGGTCGCGCATGGGCTTGTAGACGTTGCCCAGGGTGTCCTGGAGCATGAAGCGGCCCACCCGGGTGCCCGCGTCCACGGTGGTGAGGATGAACAGCGCCTCGAACATGACGGCGAAGTGGTACCAGAACGCCATCATGGCCTGGCCGCCGAAGACCGCGGAGAAGATCTGCGCGGCGCCCAGGGCGAACGTGGGGGCCCCGCCGGTGCGGGCCAGGATCGACTCCTCGCCGATCAGCTCGGCGGTGCGCTCCAGGGTCTGGGCGTCGACGGTGAAGCCGAGCTGGCTGACCGCCGCGGCGGCGCTCTGGACGGTGTCGCCCAGCGCGGTGGCGGGCATGTTCATGGCGAAGTACACGCCGGGGTCGATGATGCAGGCGGTGATCAGCGCCATGATCGCCACGAACGACTCCGTGAGCATGGAGCCGTAGCCGATCATCCGGACCTGGCTCTCCTTCTCGATGAGCTTGGGCGTGGTGCCCGAGGAGATCAGCGCGTGGAAGCCCGACAGGGCGCCGCAGGCGATCGTGATGAACACGAACGGGAACAGCGACCCGGCGAAGACCGGCCCCTCGCCGTTGAAGGCGAAGTCGGTGAAGCGCGGCAGCCGCAGGTCGGGGGCGACGATGAGGATGGAGGCGGCCAGGAGCACGACCACGCCCACCTTCATGAAGGTGGACAGGTAGTCGCGGGGGGCCAGCAGCAGCCAGACCGGCAGGACCGAGGCGACGAAGCCGTAGACGATCAGGCCGAAGGTGAGCTCGTTCTTGCTGAAGAGGAAGAGCTCGCTCAGCACGGCGTGCTCGGCCACCCAGCCGCCGCCCACGATGGACAGCAGCAGCAGGACGACGCCGATGGCGGAGGTCTCGATGACCTTGCCGGGTCTGAGGAACCTGAGGTAGACGCCCATGAACAGGGCGATCGGGACCGTCATGATGAGCGAGAACGAGCCCCAGGGGGACTCGGCCAGCGCGTTGACCACGACCATGGCCAGGACGGCCAGCAGGATGATCATGATCGCCATGACGGCGACGAGGGCGGCGACGCCGCCCACCGGGCCGATCTCCTCGCGCGCCATCTGGCCCAGGGAGCGGCCGTTGCGGCGGGTGGAGAAGAACAGCACCACCATGTCCTGGACGGCGCCGGCGAAGATCACGCCGACGATGATCCAGATGGTGCCCGGCAGGAAGCCCATCTGTGCGGCCAGCACGGGGCCCACGAGCGGACCGGCGCCCGCGATGGCGGCGAAGTGGTGGCCGAACAGCACCCGGCGGTCGGTGGGGTGGTAGTCGGCGCCGTTGTCGAGCCGCTCGGCCGGGGTGGCCCGCGTGTCGTCGGTGATCAGCACCTTGTACTGGATGAACCGGGCGTAGAAGCGGTAGCCGATGGCGTAGGAGGCCAGGGCGGCGAAGACCAGCCAGGCGGCGGAGACCTCCTCTCCGCGGCCGATGGCGATCATGCCCCAGGCGACGGCGCCGACGAGGGCGACGGCGGTCCAGACGGCGATGCTGCGGGGCGTCCACCGCGGCCGGGGGGACCCGGCCTCCGCTGGGCCGCGGGTCGGGACAGAGGACATCCGTTCCTTCTCTCTTCGTGGCTTCGGGGCTCCGGTCGGGTCGGGGACCGCCGGACGCCTGTCACTCAGGGCCAGCTGTTTGTAACAAGCATCACAAAGGAATCGTTTTTATCACATAGGCCGCACCACGGGAACTTTTCGGAGGAGGTGCGGCCCAGCGGTCGTCCCCGGCCCCGGACATGC
>NZ_QPFC01001184.1:0-2446 GCF_003427465.1 Nocardiopsis sp. TNDT3
CCCCCGCAGGAGCGGGGGACTCCAGGCCTCCCAGCGCCTCGGGAACGTCGGGCGCCGGGCTGATCGAGTCCGAGCTCGGCGGCCGGATCATCGACGAGATCGAGCACGAGGCCCCGGACCCGTCCCTCTAGGTTCCCGCCACCAGGTCACGCGTCCGCCGCTGGCGGGCCGGGCTCCCCGGGGCCGGTGCGCCGACCGTTGACGGTGTGGCGTGCGGGAGCCTCCTCACCGGTGATCTCGCTCCCGGGAGCACGGCGGGCCGCCGGCAGTGCCTCTGGGAGCGGGACCATCCGCGGCGGGAGCGTTTCGGCGGTCCGCGGAGTCAGTCCCGGGGGCGCAGCGCGCGCAGTACCGTGTCCACGAGCTCGTCCACGTACTCGTGCGTGAGCGGCCCGGTGCGCAGCAGCCAGCGCTGGTGGAACGGTCCGAGGAACAGCTCCGTGGCCAGCCGCAGGTCGATCTCCGGGTCCACCTCGCCCGCCGCCACGGCGGAGCGCAGCCGGTCCTCGAACACCCGCGCGTTCGGGCCCAGCAGGCGTTCCTGGACGACCTCGGCGAAGGCGGGATCGTGCTGGAGCTCGACGGTGAACGCGCGCGTGGTCCGGTCCATCTCCGGGATGCGGAACTCGTCCGCCGTGGCGCGGAGCACCGTCCGCATGTCCTCGGCCAGGTCGCCGGTGTCGGGCAGGGGCTCACCGGCGACCCCGCCGGTCAGCGCGGTGAACACGTCCAGGACCACGGCCGCCTTGGACGGCCACCAGCGGTAGATGGTCTGCTTGCCGACCCTGGCCCTGGCGGCGATCGCCTCCATCGTGAGCCTGGCGTAGCCGACCTCGCCCATCAGCTCGGTGGCGGCGTCGACGATGGCGCGCCGCGCGCGTTCGCTGCGGCGTCGGGGGTCGGGACCGCGGCGGACCCTGGTCTCTCCCTGTGCGGTGTTCTCTGCCATACCTGCCACGTTAACCGCTGAAAAATGACGAGACGTATCGTCTTGGTGCCGATATCCTACGGAGGTCGGATCGACTTGGCGAGGCGTTTCGCCTCGCCTGGAGGGAAAGGAGGTCCGCGTGGGCAGGAACAGCGACAATCTTCTGGGCATGGGCGGACAGCGCAACACCGTCTCGCGCTCCGCGCTTCGCGGAGGCAAGGGCGGCGGCCGTGGCGGCCCCAGCGACGACGCCGTGGAGCGCAAGCAGGAGCTGCTGCGCAAGCTCCGCGAGAAGCAGGGCAAGGACGCGGACGCGGCGTCCGAGAAGGCCGAAGGCGCCCAGGGCGAGGCGTGAACGCGCGGCGGCCCTCCTCCGAGAGGGCCGTCGGCGTCCGCGCGCCCCGCGCGATCCCTCGCGGTGCGCCACCGGCGCGGTCCCGCCGTACGCGCCGGTGCGCCTGCGCCGTGCGCGCCCGGCTTCGCACTCGGAATCCGCTCCCCGCGTCCTCACCCGGAGCCCGCCTCCCGGAGCCGGATCCCGGCGTCCGCGCCCCGCCGCGGTCACACCGTCCAGCCGTGTCCGTCGGGTGAGTCCAACCACACCCGGTGCGTGCCGTCGGCGCCCACCGAGAGTCCGAAGCGGTCCGGATCGGGCGCGCCCAAACGCTTCCAGAGCTCCAGGGCCTCCTCGAACTCGTCCCAGATGCTCCTCGGTCCGCCCTGCTCGATCATCCACGAGGTGCCGTAGGGGTACACGCGCACCCACGAGGCGCCGCTCCGGTCGAACACCCACACGCCCGACCCTGTGCCGATCCACCGCCGCCGCACCCGCCAGCCCGGCACCATCACCGACAGCGCGAACGCCGACGGGAAGGTCATCAGCGGTGCCACGGGGTCGGTCTGCGTGAGCCGGTACTCGTCGGGCTGCTGTCCCGAGTCCCGTACCGGGCGGGGCTGGGCGTCGGGGGTCCTCAGCGGCACGAACCCCACACCGCCGTGGAAGCTCGCCCGGGCCGAGCCGTCCCCGGGGCACTCCACGCGGGCGATCACCCCGGCCCCCTCCAACAGCCCCCACGGGCACACCACCAGGCCGTCGGGGCGCAGCTGCTCCACCCACGCGGGCGGCACACGGCGCACGCCGCAGGTCGAGGTGATCCGGTCGTAGGGCGCGCCGGGCGGGTAGCCGTAGTAGCCGTCGGCCAGGTGGACGGCGGGGGAGTAGCCCTCGGCGCGCAGGGCCTCGCGGGCGACCCCGGCCAGGCGCGGGTCGGTCTCCACGGACGTGACGGCGCTGTCGCCGAGCCGGTGCGCCAGCAGGGCGGTGTTCCAGCCGGTGCCGGTGCCCACCTCCAGGACCCTCTGCCCGTTGGCGAGGTCGGACAGCTCCAGCAGGCGGGCCAGGACCCGGGGCGCCGAGACGGACGAGGTCGCCGCCTCCGCCCGTTCCCCGGGGCCCGGGCCTTCCGACCCACGGCTCCAGGGGACGGACTCCCGGTCGTCGTGGGCGCGCTGCTCCCG
>NZ_QPFC01001185.1:0-2240 GCF_003427465.1 Nocardiopsis sp. TNDT3
GCGTACGGGGCGAACGCGGGCTGGGCGGGCAGGGCGCGCGGGTAGTACACGTGGGTGTCGATCCCGTGCGCGGACAGGTGGACGCGCAGGTCGTCGCGCTGCTCGGCCAGGAGCGTGTAGACGTAGTGGCAGCGCCCGTCGCCGCCCGTGGGCGGCGCAGTGATCCCGGCTCCGGCCAGTCGTGCGAACCGGCTGGAGTAGTAGGTGGAGATCTCGGCCCGGCGGGCGAGCCGGTCCTCCAGCCCGCCCAGCCGGTGCAGCTGGAACTCGGCCATCACCTCGTCGAATCGGCTGTTGAGGCCGATCCGGTGGTGCAGGAAGCGGTGCGTGCCGTCCTGGCCGTGGTTGCGCAGCATCCGCACGCGCACGGCGAGTTCGGCGTCCGAAGTGACCACCACGCCGCCCTCGCCGGGCATGCCGAAGGTCTTGACCTGGACGAAGGAGTAGACCCCCGCGTCGCCCCACAGCCCGGCGGGGCGGCCGCCGAGGGTTCCGCCCTGGGCCAGCGCGGAGTCCTCGACCAGGCGCAGCCCGTACTGGTCGGCCAGGTCCCGGAACCGTGGCATGGCGGCCATCATCGAGAACAGGTGCGCGGGCATGACCGCGCGGGTGCGCGCGGTGAGGGCGGTCTCGGCGGCGTCCGGGTCCAGGGTCAGGGAGACCGGGTCGATGTCGGCGAAGACCGGGCGCGCGCCGCGTTCGACGACGGTGCTGGCCAGCGGCGCGCAGCCGAAGGCCGGTACCACCACCTCGTCGCCGGGGCCGATCTCCATGGCGGCCAGGACCAGGGTGAGCGCGGAGGTGCCGCTGGAGCAGGCGACGACGTCGGCGGCGGCGAGGCGGTCGCGCAGTTGGCGTTCGAGGCGGGCGGTGCGCTCGCCGAGGATGAACTTCTGCGCGCCGCCGGTGCCGGTGGCGTGGACGGCCTCCAGCAGGGCGTCGCGGTCGGCGTCGAACAGGTCGGGGGCGAAGAAGGGGATGCGGTGCCCGGTCGCCGTGGTCATCCGTGCCTCCGAAGGCAGAAGTCCTCGATCTCCTCGCAGACCCGGTCCGCCTGGGCGTCGGTCAGGTCGGGGTAGAGCGGTAGGGCCACCGCCCCCTCGCAGGCCGCCTCGGCGCGCGGGAAGTCGCCGGGCGCGTGTCCCAGGTGGGTGAAGCAGGGTTGCAGGTGCAGCGGGATCGGGTAGTAGGTCTCGGTGCCGATCCCGGCCTCGGCCAGGTGGGCGACCAGGGCGTCGCGGTCGTCGGCCTCGACCAGGTGGACGTAGACGACCCGGTTGCCGCCGGGGTGGGGCGGAACGGCGCCGGGCACGGCGCGTATCCCGGGCAGGTCGCGCAGGCGGGCGTCGTAGCGCGCGGACAGCTCGGCGCGGCGGGCGATGTCGGCGTCGAGGCGGGAGAGCTTGGCCAGCAGCACGGCGGCCTGGAGGTCGTCCATCTTGCTGTTGCAGCCCGCGACGACCGTCGGGTTGGCGATGCCGGGGAAGTCGTCCAGGGTGCGTCCGGAGCGGCCGTGGTGGCGCAGCGCCCGCGCGGTCTCGGCGACGGCGTCGTCGTCGGTGAGCAGCGCGCCCGCGTCGCCGATGGCGCCGAGGGTCTTGGAGGGGAAGAAGGACAGCACGCCGCCGGTGCCCAGCAGCCCGGCGTGCACGCCGCGCAGCCGCATGCCGATGGCCTCGGCGCTGTCCTCCAGCACGGTCAGGCCGCGGCGCCGGGCGACCTCGCGCACGCCCTCCATGTCGGCCAGGCGGTCGAACAGGTGGACCGGCATGACCATCCGGGTGCGGGAGGTGGCCACCGCGTCCACCGAGGCCGGGTCGATGCCGTACCCGTGCTCCTCGATGTCGGCGAAGACCGGGACGCCTCCGGCGAGGACGACGGAGCTGGCGGTGGCGACGAAGGAGTAGGCGGGGACGATCACCTCGTCGCCGGGGCGCAGCCCGGCGGCGCGCAGCAGGATGACGAGGGCGTCGGTTCCGGAGTTGACGCCGACCACGTGCCGGGCGCCGGTCCAGCGGGCCAGGGCGTCCTCGAACTCGGCGACCATGGCCCCGTGCGAGAACTTGCCCCGGTCCATGACCCGCAGGCAGTTGTCCCGGATGCGCGGCCACAGTTCCGCGAAGCTCCGGGACTGGTCGAAGAAGGGGACGGGGAGGCGTGTTCTGCCGGGGGGCGCCGCCTCGGGGGGTTCGAGCGTTCTCTTCAACTTCTCCACGTTTCTACGCTGCGGGAGGGGGCGG
>NZ_QPFC01000133.1:0-4966 GCF_003427465.1 Nocardiopsis sp. TNDT3
GGAAGGCCCCGCGGGCGCGGGGGAATGAGCGTCGGCGTCCACCCCGCCCCGGCTGCCCCGAGTCGAACGGCCCCGGGCGCGGGGGAGCGGCGGGACCGGCCACCGGGGGCGAAGGGGCCGCGAACGCGCGCGGGTGCTAGCTTCCTGTGCCGTGACAGAGCACCAGGAACAGACCAGGGCGGGCTACGACGGGGTCGTGGAGCTGTACGCGTCGATGTTCGCCGACCGGCTGGAGACGCAGCCGTTCTCGCGCAACATGATCGGTACCTTCGCCGAGCTGGTACGCGCGACGGGGAACCCGCGGGCGGCCGACGTCGGCTGCGGGCCCGGGCACCTGACGGCCATGCTGTGCGAGCTGGGGCTGGACGCCCGCGGGTTCGACCTCTCCCCGGGCATGGTCGAGCACGCCCGGCGGGCCCATTCGGCGCTGCGGTTCGACGAGGCGCGGATGGAGGCACTGCCGGTCGGGGACGGCGCGCTCGGCGGCGTGCTGGCCCACTACTCGATGATCCACACCCCGCCCGGGGAGCTGCCCGCGCTGCTCGCCGAGCAGGTGCGCGTCCTGGCGCCGGGGGGCCTGCTCCTGGCCTCGTTCTTCGCGACCGAGGGACCGGAGCCGGTCCGCTTCGACCACAGGGTGGCGCCCGCCTACAGCTGGCCGGTGGACCGGTTCGCGGAGCTGCTGACCGGGGCGGGGCTGGTGGTGTTCGCCCGGCTGCTCCACGACCCGGCCTCCGAGCGGGGCTTCCTGGACGCCCACGTGCTGGCGCGTCTGCCTTAGGGCGTCCGCCAGCAGGTGCCGGGCGTGTACCGGACGGAACCGTCGCCGGTGCGGCGCGCGTGCCTCTGACCCGCGTCCTGGCGAGGTCGGACCGTCGAACCTCGCTGTAAGTGCAAGACCGCAGCGAAAGGGGAGCGCGCCCCGGCCGCCGGGGCGCGCGCGGTACCGCAGTGCGCGGGCAGCGCGAAGCCGGCGGGGTGGGGCCCCTACTACCACGGTAGGCGCGCGCGGGCCGGGCCCACCAGGCCCTTCGCGCGCCTGTGGACGGCTACCGCACCACCACCAGGTGGTGCCGCGACAGCGCGGACACGACCTCCGCCGCCCGCTGGACCTCCGCGCCCGCGCGCTCGGCCAGTTCGGCCACGGTCAGCTCCCGGTGCTCGGCGAGCGCCTCCAGGACCGGTCCGACCACGGCCGGGAACCGGTACCGGCGCCCGCCCACCGTCACGGCCACCCTCTCGCCGTCGTGCGACAGCGGCGGCGGCAGGATCGGCACGAACTCCACCCGCGCGTGCGCGGGCGGCGTCCCCTCCTCCACCGGCCACGGCAGCGAGAACGAGGTCCGGCGCGGGAAGCGCGCGTCCCGCTCGGCCAGGAAGCCGTCCAGGTCCAGCTCCTCGGCCAGCTCCGCCATCCGGGCCGCCAGCGCCCTCTGGTGCTTGCGCCGCACGTCCGGGTCGGCGAAGCGCGGCAGGTCCCTGCGGAACACCTCCTCCTCGAACAGCCGCCGCACCAGCGCGTCCGCCCACTCCACCCCGGTCGCCCGGGTGAAGCCGAAGGTCAGGTGCATGCTCACCCCGCCAGTTCCGGTCACCGTGTGCCACCAGCCGCGCGGCACGTGGATGACCTGGCCCGGCCGCAGCACGCCCTCCCACACCAGGTGCAGCTCGCCGTCGGCGTCACGCGGCGGCGTGTGGGCGTGGTCCACGTCGTTCTTCATCGGGTACGGGCGCGACCCCGGGCCGTGCACCTGCCAGTGCTTGGTCCCCTCCACCTGGACGATCACCGTGTCGTGGTCGTCCCAGTGGGTGTCGAAGCCGCGCGAGCCGCCCCAGATCAGGTACAGGTTGGCCTGCGCGCGCTCGCGCACCAGCCGCATGAGGTCGTCGGCCGCCGCGCCCACCGGCGGGTGCATCCGGTCCACACTGTCCAGGACCAGGCTCGCCCCCTCCCGCAGCTCCCGGTACAGCGCCTCGGGCCGCACCACCCGCCGCGCGCTCCGCGAGGAGGTCGCCGCCTCGGTGTAGCGGTCGGCCGGGACCGGGGACCCGTCCCGGTGCAGGCGCAGTCTGGGCGGCTCGGGGGAGCACGTGGCCAGCAGGTCGTTGAGGTCGTCGAAGGTCAGCAGCGAACGCACCGCGTCCGCGCCCAGGTCGGCGAAGACGAACTCCTCGGACAGGCGCTCGGTGAGGGCCTCCCTTCCCACGACGTCGCTCAGGGTCCGGGTGAACAGGTGGCCGGGATCGGTCATGAGGGGGCGTCCTCTCCGTGCACGGGGGCTGGGCCCCGCCCGACCCGGGGGGACCGGGCCGGGCGGGACGCGATCAGATGAAGTCGGAACTGGAGTCGGTGCCGTCGCTGTCGCCACCCGCGGTGATGTCGCGGGAGGTCACCTCGGCCAGGTCCTCGGTCTCGACCTCGATCGGGTCCATACGCACCACACCTCGCTTTCTGTGTGCCGTTTCTCTTGCCAGGGCCGCCTTCCGCGCTCAGCGCGGCGACAGCCCCGTCCGGTGGGCCGCGAACGCGTGCGCGTCGGCGGCCAGTCCCACCGCCCGGCTGACCGCGCGCGGGCCGTGGCCCACGTCGCGTTCGTACCGGAGCAGGACGGGCGGGCGCCCCTCCTCCCGCGCGGCCGCCGCCAGCAGCGCCGCGCACATCTTGCGCGGGTGGGCGGCGTCGGTGCGGGTGTCACCGTGGAAGCCGGTGAGCAGGACGCTGGGGAAGCGCCGTCCCGGCCCGTCCCCGGCGCCCTCCAGCGCCCGGTGGTAGGGGGAGTAGGACATCAGGGCGGCGAAGTCGTCGGGGTCGGCGGCGGTGCCGAACTCGCGGGTCCACATCCGGCCCAGGCCCATCCGCTCGAACCGGGCCATGTCCGCCAGCGGCGCGGAGGCGATCACCGCCCCGCACAGGTCCGGGCGCGCGGTCGCGGCGGCCAGGACGAGCAGCCCGCCCGCCGAGCCGCCCGACAGGCACAGCTGTTCGCGGGTGCACATCCCCGCTCCGACCAGGGCCGCCGCCGCGGCCACCAGGTCCTCCACGGCGCGCGGCTTGTCGCGGCCCGAACCGGCCAGGTGCCAGTCGCGGCCCGCGTCCCCGCCGCCGCGCACGTGGGCGACGGCGTACCGGCCGCCCGAGAGCAGCCAGGCCAGCACGGTCGCGCTGAACCCGAACTGGCGCGGGCGCCCGAAGCCGCCGTAGGCGTGCAGGAGGGTCGGCTCGGGGATCAGCCCGCTGCCGGGCGCGGCGTGGTCGCCGCCCGCGGCGGTGAACACGGTCACCGGTACCCGCGTGCCGTCCGCGGAGCGGCACCAGACCACCGAGCGCTCCACGTCCGGGGAGGGCGGGGCCCCGGCGGCGCCGGGCGGCCAGGGGCGCGGGGTGCGCTCCCCGGGGGCCAGTCGCAGGACCCGCTGCTGGGTGGCCACGTCCGCGTACCCCAGGTACACCGACCCGTCGGGCGCCGTCTCCGGCGCGGAGACCATCCCCTCCCCGGGCAGGTCCACCGTGTACAGGAGCCCGCCGGTGCGGGTGTCGTGGACGGCCGCGGCGCTGATCCCCAGGCGGGTGCGCGCGACGAACAGGGCGGTGCCGCCCTCGGGTCCGGCGGGGCAGGGCGCGAAGGCGTCCAGGGTCGCCCCGTCCTCCTCGGGCACCACCTCGCGCCAGTGCCCCACCCCCGGCTCCTCGGGGGAGACCGCGCAGATCCGCCGCCAGGGCGCGCCCAGGGTGGTGCGCAGGTACAGGAGGCCGTCCGGACCCAGCCGGGCCTCTGTCTCGGCCTCCTCGCCCACCTGGACGGGCCGCAGCGGGGGCCGCTCGGGGAGGTCGGCCGGGCCGGTCTCACAGGTCGGGGCGCTCGGGTCGGCCGGAGCCGCGGGTCGGTGCGGGCCGGTCAGGTCGGCCAACCACAGGTCGGTGCGGTGCCCGGTGCCGTGGCTCTCGGACACCAGCAGCCACCGGCTCCCCAGGACGCGCACCCCGGGCACGGTTCCGGACGCCGCGCAGGCGTGGACCAGCGTCTCGGTGCCGTCGAGGACCCGGCGCAGCCACACGCCGCGCACGCCCCTGGCGCCGTCGCGGCGCACGTAGTAGAAGGCGGGGACGCCCCGGGGCGCCCAGGCCACATGGGAGTAGCGCACTCCGGGCACGGCGGGGCCCACCGGCTCCCCGCTGGCCGTGTCGATCACTCGCAGGGCACCGCGCTCCACGCCCCCCGACGAGGTCTGCACGGCGACCAGCCCCCCGTCGGGGGAGGGTTCCCAGGCGTCCAGGGTGGTGTGTCCGGCGGGGTCCTCGGCCACGGGGTCGTAGACGGTGCGCGGCGGGCCGTCCCCGCTCAGGACCACCAGGCGGGGGTGCTCGCCTCCGGCCGGGCGCACGGTGGCGAACACCGCGCCGGGCCGGTGCACCGGCGGGCTCCACAGGTCGGTGTCCACCAGGGAGCGGATGAGCCCGGCCAGGCGGTCGCGCAGGGGCCAGGTGAGCGCCTCGGCAGCGTACTCGCGGCCCCGCTCCTCCAGCCAGCGCAGTGTCCGGGGGGAGTCGGCGGACTCCAGCCACCGGTAGGGGTCGGGCACGGGTCGGCCGTGCAGGACGTCGACGGCGGGCTCGGGCTCGGGCGCGGACTCGGTGACGAGAGCGGCTCCGGGGGCTCGGTTGGACACCACACAATCGTTGGGGTGCGCTCATCCGGGGGTCAAGAAACAGATGCCTTGCCCGCAGGTGCGCGACTGTGTCCTCGGAGCAAGGTTTGCCCCGGTACGGACTGGATAAGGTCCGCGCCCCGCCGGGCCCGTTCCCGCGGGTGCGCGACGGTGGTCGAGATCACCTGCCCCACCTGTCCTGCCCGCCTCACCTGCCCCGCCGGTCGCGCGGGTGCGTTCCACCGCGCCCTCGGGGACCCCGCGCACGGGTGCGCCCCGCCGGGCCCCTCCCGGAGGAGGGGAAGAGGGCCCGGCGGGG
>NZ_QPFC01001186.1:0-2577 GCF_003427465.1 Nocardiopsis sp. TNDT3
CGGTGGCGTAGAGCGAGCCCACGTTGTACCCGCCGACGAAGCCCACCTCGCCATCGACGGTGAGGATCTTGCGGTGGTCGCGGCCGGACTTGCGGATGTTCAGCAGCAGCACGCCGGGCCGGAGGGCCGGGTACTCCAGCACGTGGACGTTGGGCGGGAAGCGGAAGAAGGACCGGGGCACCACCAGGTTCGCGAAGCCGTCGTAGACGACGTACACCTCGACGCCCCGGTCGGCCGCCTCGATGAGCGCGCGCTTGAACCGCTGGCCCACCCGGTCGTCCTTGATGATGTAGGACTCGAACAGGACGCGGCGCCGGGCCCCCCGGATCGCCGCGATCATGTCCTCGAACAGGTCCTCGCCGTAGGTGTACACGGTCGCCGTGGTCCCGGTGTCGCCCACCGGCAGCTCGGCGGGCGCCGTGCGGGGGAAGAAGGCCCGGCGCGGCCGCACCTTCCTGCGCCAGTGGTTGACCCCCATGAGGGTCGCGGCCACGGCGACCTGCGTGGTCACCAGCCCGACGAGCCCCCACTTGGCCACCGAGGTGATGGTGGAGCGTCGCACAGTCGCCTCCCGGGCAGGGACCTCCGCGGTGCCGGGCCCGACCGCGGACGCCCCTGGTACAAAGTGGACGTCAACCGTATCCCGGGGCACCGGCGGACGGCGGCGCGTCCGCCCCGTGTCTCCCGTGACACAGGACTCTCCTCCTACCCCCGTTCCCGGCGGCGGAACGCCACCAGCTCCGTGGTCGGGCTCTCACTGCGGCCCCGGACCAGGCGCCGCTCCAGCGGGTAGAGCGCCGCGCCCGCGAGCCACCCGGTCGGCGCGGTGAGGGTGGCCGCGCGCAGGGCCCCGCCCCACGCCTTGCGCCAGGGCGCGGGGGCGTCCACCTGGGCGTTCATCAGCATGAGCATGGGCACCCGGCGGACCAGGTCGAACCCGGCCCGGTCCGCGGTGTCGGTGATCCACTCCAGGGTGCGGTTGACCTGGTGTTCACCGCGCTGCTCGGGGCGGCGCAGGCAGTTCTCTGAGATGACGAGGAGGCCGCCGGGGCGCAGCACCCGGGAGAACTCGCCGAGGGCCCGGGTGTAGCGCTCGTCGTCGGTGATGTGGAAGAGCACGTCCATGCAGGACAGCGCGTCGAAGGAGTCGTCGTCGAAGGCGTCGAGGTCGGCGGCGTCCTGGCGGACGAACCTGTGGTCGGGGAACCTGCCGCGCAGGCGCTGCACGGCGGCGTCGGTCATGTCGCACCCGGTGACGTCGCCGACGCCCATCCGCTCCCACAGGCGCACGTAGAAGCCGGTGCCGCTGCCCACGTCGAGGACGCTGGCGCCGGACCGGCCGGGGGTCAGCCGTGCGGCCTCGCGCAGGAACACCTCCTCGCGCACCTTGTACATCCACGTGTTGAAGGGGCGGCCCAGGGCCCGGTAGCCGACGCCGCTCTCGGTCCAGTCGCCTTCGAGACGGCGTTCCCAGAAGTCTCGCAGTTCGCTGTGCGTAGCCATGGGACCACTGTCACACCGCGCCCGCGGGAAGTCCCGCCGAAGCGCCGCAACGGCCCCGGAGAACCGCGTGCTCCCGGTTTTCGGACATCCCCGTGCCCTCAAGGCGAAGGGCCGGATCTCGCGACCCCGCCCGGCCGCAGGACGCGGTGCGTCCCGGACAGGGCGCGGTACCGGTCGGGGATGGCGCGCAGGGCGAGCGCGCACGGGACGGTGACGAACTCCCCGTCGCCGGAGGGCGGGTCCTGCGGGGCGCCGGACGTCCTGGAGTGCCCGACCACGAGGGCGGTGCTGGAGGAGGCCTCGGTGTCGGAGTGCGCTGCTATGCATGGCCGCACACACCCTCCGAACCTCCGGGAGACCCCTTGACCTTCCACGACCACCTGACCGAGTTCGCCGGGCTGCCCGTCCTGGACTACGCGGAGGCGCGCCGCCTGGAACGGAGCGGGGAGACCGTCCCGCCCGGCGCCCGGTCCCCGCTGCGGGACGGCCTGGCCGATCCCGGATCGGTGGCCTGGCGGTTGGACCGGTACGGGGACGACCTCCCGGAGGACCCCCGGGAGTACCTGGAGGGGTTCCTGGAGTTCGTCGGCGACCCGGCCGCGGTCCGCGCCCTCGTCGTCGGCGGCCTGGTGACCGGTTTCGAGGTGGAGTCCTCCGACGCCGTCCGCGACGCCCTGGCGGAGGCCGCCCCGCGCCTGCCCGGCCTGCGCGACCTCTTCTACGCGGACCTGACCTTCGAGGAGTGCGAGGCGTCGTGGATCCGGCACGGGGACCTGTCCCCGCTGGTGAACGCCTTTCCCGGGCTGACCGGGTTCGCCGCGCGCGGCACCATGGACCTGGGCCTGGAGGCGCTGGAGCACGACGGGCTGCGCCGCCTCACCCTCCAGGGCGGGGGACTGCCCGCGCGGCTCACCCGGGAGGTCGTCTCCGCACGGCTCCCCGCCCTGGAGCACCTGGAGCTGTGGCTGGGAGTGGACGACTACCGCGGCGACACCACGGCGCTGGACCTCGCCCCCGTCCTGTCCGGCGGGGCCTTCCCGGCACTGCGCTCGCTGGGCCTGCGCAACGCCGAGC
>NZ_QPFC01001187.1:0-2673 GCF_003427465.1 Nocardiopsis sp. TNDT3
GCGCACGTCCTCCCCGGTGTCGGGGACCGCGGTGGCGTCGTCGCGCGCGGGCTGGACGTGCCGGTCGGCGGAGGGCGTGAGCGAACCGCGGGAGGCGGGTGCGGGCGGCGGGTCGGCGGGGCCGAAGAGGTGGACGAGGCGGCCGTTGACCCGGCCCACCACCACTCCGAGCAGGGCGAGGAGGACGGCGACGGACGCCGTCCACAGGTGCGGGTGGAGGAGGAGTGTCGAGGGGGTGGGCATGATGGGAAGCTACCCTTCCGGGGCCCGCGGCGACACCGCCCGGTCCGGCCTGTGGAAAACTCCCCGTACACGAACGCCGCGGCACCGTGTGCCCGCACGGCGCACGCACGGGACGAGGGCGCGGAGCGGCCCACGACCGCGGGGCTCGCGGCCCGGCCGGAAGCGACCGGGACGGAGTCAGTCCCGGGCGGCGGTCCCGGGCCCGTTCGGGGGCGCGTCGTCGCGCTGGGCGCGCACGACGGCGCTCAGTTCGATGCCTCCGGGCAGCACGTGCCGCAGTTCGGCGGTGAGCCGCCCGGCCACGCGCCGCAGGACCTCGTCGTCGCGCTCGTCGAGTTCGAGGCGGATGCCGATCTCGCCGCGTTCGGAGGGGTGGATGCGGACGCGCTCGATACCGAACTCGCCCTTGGTGACCTGGTAGATGAGTCCGAGGACCTGCGGGTCGTCCTTGGGCTCGGGGACGGCGCCGGTCTCGGCGATCATGCTGAGGAAGGGACCCTGAACGGTGTAGGGCACGGGGCCGGCCACGTCGAGCACCAGCGCGTCCGCCTCCTCCTCCAGGGCCGCCTGGCAGGCGTCCCTGACGGTGAAGGGCACGGGGCGCGCGTCCGGGCGCCAGCGGCGGACCGCGTCCACGGAGGTGAAGGCGAGCATGCCGCGCCGCCCGTCCCTGCCGGTCATGATCGGGACGGCGACCTCGCTGTTCTTGTCCTTAGTGAGCCCGCCGACGCCCTCCTCGGTCTCGGTGGCCACGGCGACCACGGGGATGAGCACGCGGGTCCCGCTGAGCGCGGCCAGCACCTGGCGGTCGCCCGTCGCGCCCGTCGCGTGTTCGCGCAGGCGCGCCTCGACCCCGGGATCGACGCTGCCGTCGTCGTCGCGGAAGTTCTGGGCGCCGATGATGGATGGTCTGCTCACGTGCACCGACTCTACCCGTGGGGCGCGGGGCCTGTGGCGGGCACGCCCGAAAGGGCGCGAACCGGGCGACGCGCCCGGTCACCGGCCGCCCTCGGGGTGTGCCGGACACACGAAACGGGCGGGCCCGCGGGGACGGCGGTCGCGGGGCCTCACCCCCGCCGGGCGGCCTCGCCCTGCTCCAGCGCGCCGATGATCGAGCCGAGCTGGGCGACCTGCTCCTCGCTGAGGCGGTCGAAGACCAGCGAGCGCACGCGCGCGGCGTGGCCGGGCGCGGCCTGGCGCAGGAGGAGGGAGCCCTTGTCGCTGAGCACGGCCCACAGCCCGCGGCGGTCGTCGTCGCAGTGCTCCCGGTGCACGTAGCCGCCACGTTCGAGCCGTGCGACCTGGTGGGAGAGCCTGCTCTTGGACACGATGACGCTGTCGGCGAGCACCCGCATGCGCATGCGCCGCCCCTCGGCCTCGGACAGGTGCACGAGGATGCCGTACTCGATGAGGGAGAGCCCGGTACGGGCGCGCAGGTCCTTCTCCAGCTCGTCGTAGACCCAGGCGTTCATCCTGAGGAAACCACGCCAGACGTGCTGTTCCTTGACGTCAAGCCACCCGGCGTTGTTCATGCGGCCCATCGTAGCGGCGTGTCCGAAACCCCCGCTCCGCCACACCGTCGGGCCCCGCGTCGGCTCTCGCCGGAGGAACGCCTTGCACGAGGGCCCGGCATTGCCTAAACTCCTCTTCCGAGGAAGATTCTTCTAAGGCGTCTTGTTACACCTCAGCGAATGGGCCCGGTCCCCGGGTCCGCCGACCCGACAGGGAGACACCATGGCAGCGCAGGAACTCCAGGCCGGAACCTGGAAGATCGACACCGCCCACAGCGTCGTCGGCTTCTCCGTACGACACATGATGGTCAGCAAGGTCCGCGGGCGGTTCGAGAAGTTCGACGCCACGCTGACGGTGCCCGAGGACCCCACCCAGGCGTCCGTCGAGGCCACCATCGACGCCAGCTCGATCAACACCGACAACGGTGACCGCGACAACCACATCCGCTCCGCCGACTTCTTCGACGTCGAGAACCACCCGGAGTTCACCTTCCGCTCCACCGGCGCCGTCGCCAAGGGCGAGGACTTCGTCCTGCAGGGCGAGCTGAGCATCAAGGGCAACACCCGCCCCGTCGAGATCGCGCTGGAGTTCAACGGCTCCACCATCGACCCCTACGGTCTCAACCGCGCCGGCTTCACCGCCTCCACGCAGATCAGCCGCAAGGAGTTCGGCGTGGACATCGAGATGCCGATGGACGGCGGCGGCGTGGTCGTCGGCGACAAGATCACCATCGACATCGACGCCGAGTTCACCCGCCAGGCCTGAGCACGTCCGTGACGGCCGGGCGGACTCCGGGCCGGACGAAGCGGGGGAACACGCGGGACGGGACGGCCTCCCGGAAGTTTTGACGACACACCGTCATCACCTTCGGGGCCGCTCGGATATCGTCAGCGGGGGGAGGGCGCACAGCCCTCCCCC
>NZ_QPFC01001188.1:0-2447 GCF_003427465.1 Nocardiopsis sp. TNDT3
GGTACGGGGTGGGGAGGGAGCCGTCAGCCCTCGAAGTTGATGTCCCGGTGGGACTCCCAGGGGTGGTCGAAGTCCTCCGAGCTGTCCAGGTCGTTCTGCGCGATCTCCGCGGCGCCCGCCTGGACGTTGTCGGCCAGGGACAGGCCGAGCGACTGGACGTCGATGAGCGCCTGCGCGGTGTTCTCCTTGAACGCGCTGAACCCGGCCCTGACGTCGTCGTGGCCCGAGACGCTCTCGGCGTCCTCCATGAGGAGGTCGAACGCGTCGGCGAGTCCGGCCATGGCGGCCGCGAGTGTTTCGGCGTACTCGCCGCCCCGCATCCCCTCGATCGGGTTGCCGCCCGCTTCGGTGGTCATGTGGGGGTCTCCTCTCTCCTCGAACGCGGGACCCGCGGGGAGGGGGGCACGGCGCCCTCCCCGCACGGAAGGCCCGTCCGCGGCCGTCGGGGCCGCCGGAACGGGTCCGGATGACGGGTGGGACGCGCGGACGGGGGCAGGAGTTCCGCCGATCCCCTGAACTGTGGGGATGC
The DNA here is from genome assembly GCF_003427465.1 of Nocardiopsis sp. TNDT3. Lineage (NCBI taxonomy): Bacteria > Bacillati > Actinomycetota > Actinomycetes > Streptosporangiales > Nocardiopsidaceae > Nocardiopsis > Nocardiopsis sp. TNDT3. The sequence continues at coordinate 530 of NZ_QPFC01001188.1, forward strand.
TACCTGGATAGATGCCGCATGTGTACCTTTCGCCCCGGGATGTTAGCTCCTTGTTCAGCCGACGCCGGGGTTCGGGGGGTCCGGAACCAGCACGGGGCTCCGGACCCGGGTCCGCTCAGGACACCAGCCACACGAAGCCGTACTGGGCCCCCGTCAGGATGACGGCCGTCGCGGCCAGGACGACCAGGGAGAGGTGGATCCGCCCGGCCGGGCGCAGCCACCCCCTGACCCAGGCGGTCACGGCCACGGCCGCGGTGGCCAGGGTGAGCGGGACGGCGACGGCGAGCGGCAGGGTGAGCGCGAGGGACTCGCTGAAGATCCACTGCTGGAGCGTGTGGCTGTCGAACAGTCCGTACGCGACGAGTCCGACGGCGACGAAGCAGCTCAGCGCGGTCAGCGAGGCCAGCGCCCGGGCCAGGACGGTGAACCGGTCCGGTGCGCGGCGGAACTGCACGAACGCGGTGAACAGGACGAGCAGTCCGGCGGCGGCGACCACGCCGTGCGTGATCGGGCTGGTCAGCGGGGTGGTCCGCTCGTAGACCTGGGTGGCGTTGGTGTCCGTGGCCAGGGCGACGACCTCGCCGTCCTCCTCCAGGAAGGTCAGCCGGTCCGCGCCGTTCTGCGCGGCCATCCGCCCCCCGCCGAGGGGCAGCCAGCGGTCGTCCGCGGCCATCGGGCCGCTGACGGAGAGGGTGCCGTCCCCGGCGTCGCGCACGGTCATGTTGTCGAAGAGGGAGACGATCTGGCCGGGCCCGCTGGCGGAGCGGCGGCTGCTGACGTAGGTGCCCGTGTAGGCGCCGAGGTCGGCGCCGGTGTCGGCCTCCCCGGACGGCGCGGCCTGCGGGTCGAACGTGTCCCAGAACTCCTGGGCCACCGTCATCCGCAGGTCCTCCAGGGGGTTTCCCGGAACGGAGTCGTCGCCGTTGACCGCGACGAACATCCCGGCGTCGATCCCGGGGATCAGGGTGTAGGCGGTGTGCATGCCGTCCAGGTCGCCGGCGTGGCCGATGACCGGGGAGTCCCCGCCCCGCCACTGGTAGGTGCCGTAGCCCACCGCGGGGGCCTCCGGGTGGGACTCGTGCTGGCTCGCCAGCATCTGCTCGGCCACCCCGGCGGGCAGCACGCGCTCGCCGTCGATCTCGCCGTCGCCCAGCAGGGCCAGCATGAACCGGGCCATGTCGTCGGTCGAGGCGAGGGAGGCGCCCGCGGGGGCCTGGGAGACGTGCAGGTCCCCGGCCTTGCTGCCGTCGGGCAGGTGGAACGCCGGGACCTCGTAGACCTCGCGGGCGTCGTAGATCTGGAGGAACGCGCTCCTGTCCATGCCCAGCGGCTCGAACAGGTTCCGGGCGACGTACTCCTCGAAGGGCTGGCCGCTCACCTCCTGGACGACGTACCCGGCCAGGCCGTTGCCGTGGTTGGAGTAGGCGGTGAACCGACCGGGCTCGTAGAGCTCCTCGGGCTTGAGGGTGCTGTACACCTCCTCGAGGTCCAGGTGCCGTTCGGTGTCCCCGGCCGAGGGGAAGTCCAACACCTCCGCGAACCCCGCGGTGTGGGTGAGCAGGTGGTGCATCGTGACGCCGTCCATGGGCAGCCGGGCGGCCTCGGGCAGGTAGGTGTTGACGTCCTCGTGCAGGTCGATCTCCCCCTCCTCGGCCAGGAGGAGGGCGGCGGCCGCGGTGAAGGACTTGGACACCGAGCCGGTGGGAAGCGTGTGGACCGTGTGGTCCATGGGGGTCTGGGTGGCGAGGTCGGCGTACCCGTGGGAGGCGGAGGCGACCTGCTCGCCCCCGGCCACGACGGTCACGGCGACGCCGGGCGCCCCGTGCTCCTCCAGCAGTTCGGCGACGCGGGTGTCCACGAACTCCCGCGCGGTCTCGGGGTTGAGCGGCACGGCCTCGGCCGGGGCGGTCGGCGGGGC
>NZ_QPFC01001189.1:0-6207 GCF_003427465.1 Nocardiopsis sp. TNDT3
GGCGGGGACCGCCACGGCCCCGCCCGCCCGGATCAGGCGTCCTGGTGCTTCTCGACCCAGGACGTGAGGGGTTGCCCCTGGATGGCCGCCGCCATCAGCTCGGGGAACATGTCGGGGGTGCAGGCGAACGCGGGCACCCCCATCTCGGCGAGCGCGGACGCGTTCTGTCGATCGTAGAACGGCGCGCCCTCGTCCGACAGCGCCAGCAGCACCACCACCTGGACCCCGGCCGCCTGCATCGCGGCCACCCTCCTCAGCATCTCCGCTCGGACACCGCCCTCGTACAGGTCGCTGATCAGCACGAAGACCGAGTCGTTCGGCTTGGTGATGAGCCCCTGGCAGTAGGCGATGGCCTTGTTGATGTGCGTGCCGCCGCCCAGCTGCGTGCCGAACAGCACCTCGACCGGATCGGTCAGCTGCTCGGTCAGGTCCACCACCGCGGTGTCGAACACGACCAGCGACGTGCGCAGGGTCTTCATCGAGGCCAGCACCGCGCCGAACACGCTCGCGTAGACCACCGAGGAGGCCATCGAACCGCTCTGGTCGATCGCCAGCACCACGTCCTTCTGCACGCCCCGGCTGCGGCGGCCGTACCCCACCAGGGTCTGCGGCACGATCGTGTTGTGCTCGGGCAGGTAGTGGGCCAGGTTGCGGCGGATGGTGGCGTTCCAGTCGATGTCGGCCACCCGGCGCGGCCGGTGGGTGCGGGACGACCGGTCGATCGCCCCCTGCACCAGGGACCGCGTCTTCTGCGCCACGCGCCGCTCCAGGTCGTCCACCACGCGGCGCACCACCGCGCGGGCCGACTCGCGGGCCTGGTCGGGCATCACCCGGTTGAGGGACAGCAGGGTCCCCACCAGGTGCACGTCCGGCTCGACGGCCTCCATCATCTCCGGCTCCAGGAGGAGCTGGTGCAGCCCCAGCCGGTCCATGGCGTCCTTCTGCATCACCTGCACCACGGAGGACGGGAAGTACTCGCGGATGTCGCCCAGCCAGCGCGCCACGCGGGGGGCCGAGCCGCCGAGCCCGGCGGAGCGCTGGGCGCTGGTCCTGCCGGGGCCGACGCTGTCGTAGAGCGCCTCCAGGGCCCCGTCCATCCCCTGGTCGGCGGCGCTGAGGCCGGAGGCGCCGACCCCGCCGGAGCACTGCGCCTCCCGGCCCAGCACGAGCCTCCAGCGGCGCTCCCGCTCGTCCACGGCGTTCATGTGCGCACCTTTCCGTCGGTGAGGATGGCCAGCGCGGTGGCCAGGGCCGGGGCCGCGCGCCGGGTGTCCACGTCCACGCGGGCCGGGGCGGCCCGGTCGGCGGCGGGCGCCGTCCCGAGCCGCAGGGCGGCCGAGCCGATCTCCTGGCGCTCGGGGCTGTTGAAGGCCCCGAAGGTGCGCCGCAGCAGCGGCAGCACCGCGGTGAAGCGCTCCTCGGGCAGGGAGAGCAGCCAGGTGTCGATCAGCCCGAGCAGCCGGTCGTCGTGCACCAGGATCAGCCCGCTGCCCTGGAGGAACCCCTCCAGCCAGGCCGCGGCCGAGGCGGGTTCGACGCCCGGGGACATCGCCAAACCGAGGCGGCGGCGCAGTTCGTCGGCGTCCACGAGCCCGGAGTCGGACAGGATCCGGTTGACCCGGCCGGCGATGCGGCCGGGCAGGGTGTCGCGTACGGCCAGGGCGGTCAGGGCCGCCGTCCAGGCCTGGGCGCCCTCCCCGCCGAGGAGGGTGGCGGCGCCCTGCGTGGCGTCGATCTGCCGGACGAACCGCTCCGCAGCGTCGTCGTCCAGGCCGTGCACGGCCGGTGCCAGCCCGACGCACACCCGTCGCAGGATCTGCTCGGCCACCGTGCTCAGGTAGGCGCTGTCGGTGCCGCGCACGTCCCCGTAGCGGGCGGAGCGGGCCAGCGGCGGCAGCGCCTCCATCAGGTGGGTGACGTCGCTGTCGGTGGCCGCGCGGTCGGTGAGCAGGGACAGCACGCGGGGCAGGGCCCCGCCCAGGTCCGCGAACAGGCACTGCTCGGTGAGGGAGGTCAGCGCGGGCAGGGCCGCGTCCTCGGCGAGGTCGGCCACCCGGGCCGTGGCCGCCGAGGCGACGGTGGTGCCCCACCGGCTGGCCTCGATCAGCGCCACGTCCATGTCGGGGTCCCAGCGCAGCCGCCACGACTCCCGGAAGGTGCCCTTCTGCCCTCCGTCGGGGGTGCGCGGAACGCCCCACTCGACGCCGAGCAGCCGCAGCCGGTGCAGCAGCACGCTGCGTTCGCGCTGGCTGTCCTTGCGCAGGTCCAGGTCGAGGTCGCTGTCGAAGGGCTCGGCCTTGAGCCGCAGGCGCTTGCGGATCGCGATGAGGTCGCGCTGGAGCGGAACCATGGGCGTGGACGGGGGCACCGAGCCCATCCGCTCGCCGACGGCCATCCGGCGGTGGACGAGGGCGGCCCGGGTGGGCTCGCCCTCGCACAGGACGGCCGTGAGCGCCTCGGCCACCTCGTCGAGTCCGGCGAGCGGCCGCCCGCGCAGCACGGCGAGGCTCTCGGCCAGCCGCACGCCCTCGATGACGTGGGACGAGGACACCGCCAGCCCCTCCTCGCGGAGCATGCGGGCGGCGTCGGTCAGCCACCGGTGCACCGGGAGGTCGGGCGCGGTGAACAGGTGGTGGTACCAGCCGGGGGCGGCGACCCCGGCGCCGTAACCGCTGGAGGCGGCCAGGCGCCCGTGGGTCCAGGGCACCCAGGTGGCGGTGACCTTCGCCTTGGGCAGGCCCTTGAGCAGGGCGGTGTCGTCCTTGACCGAGTAGTCGGCCAGGTCGCGCAGGGCGGGGGCGTGCCAGGCGCCGCAGACCACGGCGATCCGCTCGTGGCCCTCCTTGAGGGTGGCGCGCAGGGTCTGGCGCATGTACGCCTCCCGGCGCGCGTCGCGCTCCGTCTCGGGGCCGGACTCGGCGCGGACGGCGGCCATGGCGTCGGCGATCGCCGGGAACGGGGAGGGCTCCCCGTCCCGGCGCTGCTCGATGACGTCGTCCCACCAGCGCTCGGCGTCGTCGTAGCCCGCCGCCTCGGCGAGCACCCCCAGGGGGTCCAGCCGGATCCGCTCCGGCTCGCCGACCTCGCCGCCGTCCGTCCCGTCAGCGGCCTCCGGGGTCCCGGCCCCGTCGGTCCCGCCGCTTCCCTCTGCCGCGACAGCCGCACCGGCTCCGGCCGCCTCGGGGTTCCCGGCAGCCTCCTCGGCCCCCGGGTCCTCTGAGTCACCCTCCGTGCGGGCGCTCTCCTCCTCGGCCCGGCGCCGCTCCTCGGCCTCGGCGACGCGCTCGGCCAGGGTGTTCGCGGCGGGCAGGTCGCAAAAGCGCACCCGCACGTCGTTCTCCACCGCGTAGCGCAGGGCCTCCCACTCGGGGGAGAAGCTGGCGAAGGGCCAGAACGCCCACCCGTCGCCCTCCGCCACCCTCAACGGTCGCGCTCCGCGCGCAGTCTTTTCCTTACCGTCACCCGCTCTCGGCTCGTCCCCCTTGGGGGTGTCGGCGAGGTAGGCCAGCAGCGCCACCGGCGGCTCCAGCTCGCCCACCAGCGAGGTGAGGGCGTCCGCCTCCGGCGGTCCCTCGATCAGCACGGCGTCGGGTTTGATCTCCTCCAGCGCCGCCCGGACGGCCCGGGCCGACCCCGGGCCGTGGTGCCGCACGCCCAGGACGTGCAGCCCGCTCGTGTCCAGTCGGGGCCGACCCATCAGGCGCCCACCTCGCGGCAGGCGCGGTAGAACTCGCCCCAGCCGTCGCGCCCGCGCGCGACGGTCTCCAGGTACTCGCGCCACACCACGCCGTCGGACACCCGGTCCTGGACGACGGCGCCCTGGATGCCCGCGGCCACGTCGGCCGGGCGCAGCTGCCCGTCGCCGAAGTGGGCGGCCAGCGCGATGCCGTTGGTGATCACCGAGATCGCCTCGGCGGTGCTCAGCGTGCCGCTGGGCGACTTGACCTTGGTGCCGTTGTCCTCGGTCACCCCCGAGCGCAGCTCGCGGAAGACGGTGACCACCCGCCGGATCTCGGTGAGGCTGGTGGGCACCTCGGGCAGGTCCAGGGCGCGGCCGAGCTGCTCCACCCGCTGGGTGACGATGCGGACCTCGTCCTCGGCGCTGTCGGGGACGGGCAGCACCACGGTGTTGAACCGGCGGCGCAGCGCGCTGGACAGGTCGTTGACGCCGCGGTCGCGGTCGTTGGCGGTGGCGATGATGTTGAAGCCGCGCTGGGCCTGCACCTCGACGCCCAGCTCGGCCACCGGCAGGGCCTTCTCCGACAGCACGGTGATGAGGCCGTCCTGCACGTCGGAGGGCATGCGGGTGAGCTCCTCGATGCGACCGATGGAGCCGCGCGACATGGCGGTCATCACCGGGCTGGGCACGAGGGCCGCCTCGGAGGGGCCCTCGGCGAGCAGCCGGGCGTAGTTCCAGCCGTAGCGGACGGCCTCCTCGGAGGTTCCGGCGGTGCCCTGGACGAGCAGCGTGGAGTCGCCGGAGATCGCGGCGGCCAGGTGTTCGGACAGCCAGGTCTTGGCGGTGCCGGGGACGCCGATGAGCAGCAGGGCGCGGTCGGTGGCCAGGGTGGCCACGGCGACCTCGACGACGCGGCGGGCGCCGATGTACTTGGCGCTGATCTCGGTGCCGTCGGACAGGGTGGTGCCCAGCAGGTACTGGGTGACCGCCCACGGGGAGAGCTTCCAGCCCGGGGGCCGCTGCCGGTCGTCGGCCTTGGCCAGCGCCTCCAGCTCGGCGGCGTAGGTCTGCTCCGCGTGCGGGCGCAGGGCCTGGGCGGCGTCGGTGCCGATGGAGGGGGTGGAGGTGGTCAACTGAGCTCCCTGTGCATGTCGAGTCGGAACCGGAGGGTGTCCCGGAGCCGGAGGTAGGCGTCGCCGGAGGCGTCGTTGTACGGAGGGGTCTGGTGGAGGTCGGTGAGGTGCCCGGGGGGCATGTGCACGGCCGCGGCCTCGCAGAGCAGCCGGTAGCCGTGGTAGTCCTTCTTGCGGTCCTTGGCGTGCAGGCGCGCGACGACCCGCGCGCTCAGCTCGGGGGTCCAGGGGCCGGGCGTGTCGCGGAGCTGCTCGCCCCAGCGGTTGAGGGAGGCCTTGTCGGTCAGGACGCCGTCGGCGTACGCGCAGCGCTCCTCGACCGGCAGCAGTTCCAGCAGCCTGCTCGTCTGGAACCCCGGTCCCGTGCCCCGCGAACCGAGGAACTCCAGGACGGCCCTGGCCCACTCCACGTTCCGCTGGACGACGACGGCGTTGACCAGGGCGCCCACCAGACGGGCGTTCTGCACGGCCTCCCGGTTCGCCGCCTCGAAGATGTCGGCGGGTTCGGCGCCCAGCAGCCCGGGCCACACGTCCAGCGGCGCGTGGGTGAGCAGCGCCCACAGCCGCTCGGCCCGCTCGTGCGCGTTCTCGTCGTCCTTGGAGGGCGCGGCCAGCGCCAGGTCGCGGTGGACGGCGGCGTCGCGGGTGCGGACGGGGTCCACCCACAGGGCGCCGTCCTCCCTGAGCGAGGCGTGCGCGCGGACGTGACCGCGCAGCCGCTCGGCGTGCGCGCTGTCGGGCAGCCGGGTGAGCAGGGACAGCGCGATCCCGCGCACGTTGGCGCTGCGGTCGTCCAGAGCCCGGTCGAGGAAGTCCGCGTCCGCCGGGCCGAGCCCGGTGGCGAAGGTCTCCAGCAGGCGGCGGCGCAGGTCCGCCTTGGCCAGGTTGGTCCAGACGGCGGCCAGCAGCTCGCGGGCGCGGTCGGGGTCGGTGGCGCGCAGCGCGGCGAGCGCGCGGCGGCGCTCTCCCGGGGTGCCGCAGCCCCAGTCGCGCTCGCTGAACCGGTCGGCGTGGACCGACTCGGCCAGCATGTAGGACCAGGCGGGGTTGAGCCCGGCCAGCCAGTGGCCGCGTGTGCCGACCGCGGCCGCGAGCGCGGGGCGCAGCTCGCTGTCGCGGGCGCCCTGGTCGAGGAGGGCGGGAACGCTGGAGTGCGCGACGCGCCGCCCCGAGGCGGCCACCAGCTCCAGCCACTCGGGGAGGAGTTCGGTCCGTCCCGTGAGGATGTCCTCCAGCCGGTTGGTGGCGGCCTGTCCGGTCTCGGGGCGCTCGTCCTCGGCGCCGGGCTCGACGGGCTCGACGCCGGTGACGGGGGTGTACCCGGCGGCGCGGCGGACGGCGATCAGGGCCGCCCGGTCCAGGAGGGCGACGGAGTCCTCGTCCTCGGGGGTGGGG
>NZ_QPFC01001190.1:0-1892 GCF_003427465.1 Nocardiopsis sp. TNDT3
GTCCTGGACTTCGCCCCCGAGGGCGGTGCCCCCGACACCCGTCCGATCGCCGCCTCCGTCGCCGACCGCAGCGAGCGCCAGGTGGTCGGCGACTTCGTGGAGTGGGCCCGCGGCACCCCCGCCACCCCCGAGGAGGAGGCCCTCGTGAACACCGCCGTCGAGCAGGTCCGGCTCCAGGAGGGGACGCGCTGATGCGGCTGCACACCCTCACCGTCCAGGCGTTCGGCCCGTTCGCGGGCACCGAGGAGGTGGACTTCGACCGCCTCAGCGCGGGCGGCCTCTTCCTCATCCACGGCCCCACCGGCGCGGGCAAGACCACCGTGCTGGACGCGGTGTGCTTCGCCCTGTACGGCAACGTGCCGGGCGCCCGGGGCAAGGACCGCTCCCCCAAGAGCGACCACGCCCCGCTGGACGCCGAGCCCAGGGTGGTCCTGGAGTTCACGGTCCAGGGGCGCCGCATCTGGATCGAGCGCAAGCCGCGCTGGGACCGCCCCAAGAAGCGGGGCACCGGCACGGTGTCGCAGAACACCAAGGTCGTCGTCAAGGAGTTCACCGGCGGCAGGTGGGAGGGCGTCACCACCCGCCCCGACGAGGCGGGGCAGTTCGTCGGCGACCTGCTGGGCCTGACCCTCGCGCAGTTCTGCCAGACCGTCATGCTCCCCCAGGGCGACTTCGCGCGGTTCCTGCGCGCCAAGTCCGAGGAGCGCCGCGAGTCCCTGGAGCGCATCTTCAACACCCGGCTGTTCCGGGACGTGGAGACGTGGCTGGGAGCGCACGCCAAACGGCTCGAACACGAGGTCCGGACGGCCAACGCCCAGGTGCGCGCGGTCGCGGACCGCATCGCCGAGGTCGGCGGGTCCCGGGCCCCCGAACCGCCCGAGGAGCTGTCGGCCTGGGCCGCGGAGCTGGCCTGCGTCACCGCCGCGACCGCACGCGACGCCGGGCGGGTGGCCGGGGAGTTCACCGGGGCCCGTGAGGAGGCCCAGCGCGCCCTGTCCGAGGGGCGTGAGCTGCGCGCGCTCCAGGAGCGGCTGGCCGCCGCCCGCGGGCGCCGCGCCCAGCTGGCCGAGCACACCGCGTGGCGGGCCGCGCTCGACGCCCAGCTCGACGACGCCGGGCGCGCCGAGTCGGTGCTGCCCTTCCTGCGCGCCCGCGACAACCGCCGCACCGAGCTGGACAAGGCGGAACTCGCCGTCGCCGACCACCTGGCGCTGGTGGGCGGGCTGCCCGGCTTCTCCGCGCGGTCCGACGGGGCGGTGCCGCGCGAGGAGCTGGGTGCCGCCGAGCGGGAGCGCCGGGACGAACTGGCCCGTCTGGACGCGCTGCGCGCGGACGCCGAGCGCCGCCGGTCCCTGGGCCGCTCCGTCACCGCGCTCACGGGGCGCCTGGACGAGATCGCCGCGCAGCTGGATCGCCAGCGCGCGCTGGCCGCCTCCCTGCCCGCCCGGGTGGAGGCGCTCACCGCCGAGCTGCGGCGCCTCCACGACCAGGCCGGACAGGAGGGGGCCGCCGAGACCGCCCTGGCCGCCGCCCGCAGGCGCCTCGACGCCGCCGCCGAGTACGAGCGCCTGGGCCGGGAGCTCTCGGAGGCGCAGGAGCGTCACAGGGAGGCCGTGGACGGGGCCCAGGCCGCCCGCGACCGCGCCCTCGACCTGCGCGAGCGCCGGATCACCCACATGGCCGCCGAACTGGCGTCCGGCCTGGTCGACGGGGAGCCGTGCGCGGTGTGCGGGTCGGTGGCGCACCCCTCCCCCGCCCGGCCCTCCGGCGAGGGCCTGGTCTCCGCCGAGGAGGAGCGGCGGGCCCAGGCGGCCGCCGACGCCGCGGCCTCGCGCCGCGCGGAGGCCGAGAGCGCCGCGGTGGCCCTGCGGGAGCGGCGCACCGCCGCGCGG
>NZ_QPFC01001191.1:0-6021 GCF_003427465.1 Nocardiopsis sp. TNDT3
GGGGGCACGGCCGCCCCGAACACCGGCGGGGGATGCGGGGCCGTTCGGCCCGGCGGTGCTCGCGGGCCCTCACCGGCCCGGGGGGCGGGGCCCTGCGCGGCCGGTTACTCGGCGGCGGCGTGCGCCCTGGAGGCGGGGACCCTCATGCCGCGGTCGCGGGCGTAGTCGGCGAGCATCTCGCGGAGCTGGCGGCGGGCGCGGTGCAGCCGGGACATGACCGTCCCCAGGGGCGTCCCCATCCGCTCGGCCACCTCCTTGTAGGCGTAGCCCTCGATGTCGACGAGGTAGATGACCTCCTGGAACTCCTCGGGCAGGCGGGCGAGCGCCTGCTTGATGTCGGAGTCGGGCAGGTGGTCCAGGACCTCGTTCTCGGCCGACCTCATGCCGGAGGACGTGTGCGCCTCGGCGGCGGCGAGCTGCCAGTCCTTGATCTCGTCGGTGGTCTCCTGGCGCGGTTCGCGCTGCTTCTTGCGGTAGCTGTTGATGAAGGTGTTGGTCAGGATCCGGTAAAGCCAGGCTCGCAGGTTCGTACCCGCGCGGAACTGGTGGAAATTCGCGAAGGCCTTGGCGAAGGTCTCCTGCACGAGGTCCTCCGCGTCGGCGGGGTTGCGGGTCATCCGCAGGGCCGTGGGGTAGAGCTGGTCGGCGAACGGTGTCACCGCGGTGGCGAAGTCCAGCGTCTGCTCCCCCTCGCGGGTCTCACCGGTCGTGGAGGCCTGGTCCATTTCGATAGTCGTCAAGATTCCCCCTCAGGACGACCGGACGGTCACTTCCACTGTGTAAGACGCCGCCGCAGGCCTCCAATGATGACATCAATCCGCGTGATACGAGTCACGGGACCCCCGAAACAGTCACCGGTACTGCCCAATGTGAGGTAAAGGCCCGGCGCGCCTCCTGGTCAGGATGCCTACCCGTTTGCGCGTGCCGTACGCTTGCGACGTCCCCCTCCCCGCCGGTCCGGGGAGGCGGCCCGCCCGCCGCAGGCACGTGCGGCACACCCCTTTTCCTTGTGGAGGACCCTGTGGCCCGCGTCGTTGTTGACGTCATGCTCAAGCCCGAGATCCTGGACCCCCAGGGCCAGGCCATCGCCGGGGCCTGCTCCCGTCTGGGCTTCGAGGGGATCGAGCAGGTCCGCCAGGGCAAGCGCTTCGAGGTCGAGGTGGAGGGCGCGGTGGACGAGGCCAAGCTCGCCGACGTCCGCCGCCTGGCCGAGACCCTCCTCGCCAACACCGTCATCGAGGAGTACAGCGTGCGCGTGGAGGACTGACCTCCGCGCGTGTGACCCGAGGCACTCCTACGCCGCGTCCCTCCCGGATTCCGCCGCCGCGGAAAACCCGCGGGGAAATCCGCGGGAATTCGTCCGCACGGTGTCCGACGTGCCCGAAGTGCCGGAGAGAACAGCCGTGTCCCCGCCGGGGACACGGCTGTTCGTTTTACTCCGTCCGCCCTCGGGGAAGGTTCCTAACATGCCGGGATGAACACGACAACGGAGCACGAGAGGTGTACGAATGGACGCCGATTTCTCGATCTCCCTCCCAAGGCAGGCGTATACGGTCGCCGTCGCCCGCGATGTCCTGGGCACCCTCCTCGTTCGCGCGGGAGTGTGCGGGGACTGCGTCGACGACATCCTCCTGGCCGTCTCCGAGGCCTGTGCCAACGCGATCGACCACGGCGGGCCGGCCCGTGACTACAGGGTCGAGGCGGAGATGGGCGGGCGATGGTGTGAACTGCGGATATCCCATACCGGGAGAGCGCCCGATCCCGTGGCGCTCGCGGAGCGGTTCACCACCGACCACACGCCCCTCCCCGGTCTGGAAGCGGAATCGGGCAGGGGCATTCTGTTGATGCGCTACCTCATGGACGAGGTCGCCTTCGAGGGGGAACCAAGGACCACGGTCCTGCTGCGCAAGCGGCTCACGGCTTGCGACGGACCGCCGGAGGAGAGCGCCGCCGATCAGGTGCCGGCCCAGCGCTACGCCCTGATGTGAGCGGGCCGAGCCGCGTGTCCCCCGGCCCCGGGACGCGGCGGCCCCCGGCCAGGGCCCGGACCGCGCCGTCCACGCGCGCGTCCACCGCCCCGCCGCGACCGCGGACCATCCCCGTGACGCATCACACAGGGCCCTTCCGACACCACCGTTTCCGCCTGTGGAATGCCACACCGGAACGCGGTGCGTGACCACCGGAGTTCGGAGCATCCTCCAAAGGAAAGGCCCCCGAGGGGCTCCGCCGTCGTACCCGACCACAGGTGAGCGGGTACGCTGCGGAGTGCGGACGCACCGTCCCCAGGGACGGGGCCAGGCAGCGGCGTCTCCCTCGCCGCACTCTCCCCGCCTCACGCGGGGACGGACTCGACCCGATCTCTCGGAGTGTGCTCATGACAGCCCGTGTGGGCGTCGTCACCTTCCCCGGCTCCCTCGACGACAAGGACGCCGCGCGCGCCGTCGCGCTGGCGGGCGCCGAACCCGTCTCGCTCTGGCACGCGGACGCCGACCTCAGGGGCGTCGACGCCGTGGTCCTGCCCGGCGGCTTCTCCTACGGCGACTACCTGCGCTGCGGGGCCATCGCCCGGTTCGCCCCCCTGATGTCGGAGCTGGTCCCGGCCGCCCGCTCGGGCGCGCTGCCGGTCCTGGGCATCTGCAACGGCTTCCAGATCCTGTGCGAGAGCCACCTGCTCCCCGGAGCCCTGACCCGCAACTCCTCGCTGCGGTTCGTCAACCGCGACCAGGTGCTGCGCGTGGAGAACACCGGCACCGCCTGGACCGGCGCCTACACCGAGGGCCAGGAGATCCTGGTGGTGCTCAAGAGCGGTGAGGGCAGCTACGTCGCCGACGAGCACACCCTGGACGAGCTGGAGGCCACCGGCCGCGTCGTGGTCCGCTACGTCGGCGGCAACCCCAACGGCTCCCGCCGCGACATCGCCGGGATCACCAACGAGCACGGGAACGTCGTCGGCCTCATGCCGCACCCCGAGCACGCCGTCGAAACGCTCACCGGCCCCTCCGACGAGGGCCTGGGCTTCTTCTCCTCGATCCTCGCCCACCTGGCCGCCGGTTCGCCGGTGAACGCCTGAGCCGCATCCCGAACTGGAGGGTTGGCCGATGATGGGGCTGCTGCGCTCCAGAAGGACGATGTTCGTCCTCGTGGGGCTGGTCGTGGTCGGACTGGTGGTGTCCGCGGGCATCGGCCTGTTCAACGCCATCGGCTCGGCACCCGTCGCCTCGCCCCCTCCCCAGGGCCAGCAGGACGGGGGCCAGGGCGGCGCTCCGTCCCAGAACCCGCCGCCGGACGTGGACGTACTCGGCCAGGCGCCCTCCGGTCTGTCCTACGTCTCCGATCCGGAGGCCGACGTCTACTGCGAGGGCACCGAGTGCGTCCGGCTGGTGATGGTCATGACCGAGGACGGTGAGCTGACCGAGGACTCGCGCGAGACCGTCGACACGGTGGTCTCCCACCTCCTCGGCCGGGGCTGGGAGGAGCAGGAGCCCCAGGGAGCACCCGAGGAGCAGGTCTTCCTCAGCGACGGCGAACACATGCTGGCCGACACCTCCGCCCACGACGAACCCGAGTCCCCGGCGACGCTGATGCTCGGCGACGCGAGCGGGCCCCAAACGCCCTGACCCGACCTTCCGCGCCGTTGGTCGGACGCCACGGCCCGGCTTCCACCCGAACACCCCGAACGGAACCACGCATGTCTGAAGCACCTGGTCTCGACACCGTCGCCGTGGCGCACGACAACCCCGACACACCGCAGCCGTACGCCGAACTGGGTATGGCCAAGGACGAGTACGAGCGGGTACGCGAGATCCTGGGCCGCCGCCCCACCTCCGCCGAGCTGGCCATCTACTCGGTCATGTGGAGCGAGCACTGCTCCTACAAGTCGTCCAAGGTGCACCTGCGCCAGTTCGGGGAGAAGGCGCCCGAGAACGACGCCCTGCTCGTCGGCATGGGTGAGAACGCGGGCGTGGTGGACGTCGGCGACGGCCGCGCGGTCACGTTCAAGATCGAGTCGCACAACCACCCCTCCTACGTGGAGCCGCACCAGGGCGCGGCCACCGGCGTGGGCGGCATCGTGCGCGACATCCTCACCATGGGCGCCCGCCCCGTCGCGGTGATGGACGCGCTGCGGTTCGGCCCGGCCGACGCCGACGACACCAAGCGGGTGCTGCCCGGCGTGGTGTCGGGCATCTCCTTCTACGGCAACTGCCTGGGCCTGCCCAACATCGGCGGCGAGATCGGCTTCGACGCCGGGTACATCGGCAACCCGCTGGTCAACGCGCTGTGCGTCGGCGTGATGCGGCACGAGGACATCAAGCTGGCGCAGGCGCCCGGCCCGGGCAACAAGGTGGTGCTGTTCGGCTCCACCACCGGCCCCGACGGGATCGGCGGCGCCTCGGTGCTGGCCAGCGCCACCTTCGACGACGAGTCGCACGCCAAGCGGCCCAGCGTGCAGGTCGGCGACCCGTTCATGGAGAAGCTGCTCATCGAGTGCAGCCTGGAGCTGTTCGAGAAGGACCTGGTCGTCGGCATCCAGGACCTGGGGGCGGCGGGCGTGTCCTGCGCCACCACCGAACTCGCCGCGGGCGGCACCGGCGGCATGCGCGTCCAGCTGGACCGGGTCCCGCTGCGCGACCACCGGCTCACTCCCGAGGAGATCCTCATGAGCGAGTCGCAGGAGCGCATGATGGCGATCGTCGAGCCCGCGAAGCTGGACGAGTTCCTGGCCATCTGCGACAAGTGGCAGATCCTGGCCACCGAGATCGGCGAGGTCACCGACGTGACCCCCGAGGAGGCCGAGCGCGGCGGTCGCCTGGTGATGACCTGGCACGGCGAGACCGTGGTGGACATGCCGCCGCGGACCGCCTCCGACGAGGGCCCCGTCTACCAGCGCCCGTACGCGCGCCCGGCCTCGCAGGACGCGCTCCAGGCCGACGACGCCGGGAAGCTGCCCCGGCCCTCCGGCGACGCCGAGCTGCGCGAGCAGGTGCTGCGCGTGCTGGGCGCCCCGGGCGTGGGCGACCCGACGTGGGTCACCCAGCAGTACGACAGCTACGTGCGCGGCGACACGGTGGTCTCCACCCCGCACGACGCCGGGATGATCCGCGTCTCCGACGACTCCCACCGCGGCGTGGCCCTGTCCACGGACGGCAACGGCCGCTTCACCCGGCTGGACCCGTACACGGGCACGCAGCTGGCCTACGCCGAGGCCTACCGCAACGTCGCCGCCACGGGCGCGCGCCCGCTGGCGGTGACCAACTGCCTCAACTTCGGCTCGCCCGAGGACCCCGGGGTGATGTGGCAGTTCGCCGAGTCCACCCGCGGGCTGGCCGACGCCTGCCAGCAGCTGGGCACCCCGGTGACCGGCGGAAACGTGAGCTTCTACAACCAGACCGGTGACGTGGCGATCAACCCGACCCCGGTGATCGGTGTGCTCGGCGTGATCGACGACGTGCGCACGCGGCTGCGGACGTCGTTCGACACCGACGGCGCCCGGGTGTTCCTGCTGGGCGAGACCCGGCCGGAGTTCGGCGGCTCGGCGTGGGCCGACACGGTCCACGGCCACCTGGGCGGCCTGCCGCCGCGGGTGGACCTGGCCGCCGAGGCCGCCCTGGGCGAGGTGCTGGCCGCCTCCGCCGAGCGGGGCCTGGCCGAGGCCGCGCACGACCTGTCCGACGGCGGCCTGGCGGTCGCGCTGGCCGAGTCGGCGATGCGCGGCGGCCGGGGCGTGCGGGTGACCGTGGACGGGGACGTGTTCACCGCCCTGTTCAGCGAGTCCGGCGCCCGCGCGGTCGTCGCGGTGCGGCCGGGCGAGGAGGAGGCGTTCGTGGCGCTGGCCAACGAGCACGGCGTGCCGGTGGAGCAGATCGGCGTCGTGGGCGGCGAGACCCTGTCGGTCACGCACCCCGGCGGCGCCGTGGAGATCGCGCTGACCGACCTGCGCGCCTCCTACGAGGCGGCCCTGCCCGCCCTGATGGACGGCGTGTGACACTGGCCGTTCGCGGCGGGGGCGTCCTTCGGGGCGCC
>NZ_QPFC01001192.1:0-4343 GCF_003427465.1 Nocardiopsis sp. TNDT3
GGGGCCGTCGCACCGTCGGGTGCGGCGGCCCCCTCGCGTGTGCCCGGGTCCGGGTCACTCGGGGTCGTAGCTGATCAGGTCGCCCGGCTGGCAGCGGAGTTCGCGGCACAGGGCGGCCAGGGTGGAGAAGCGGATCGCCCTGGCCCGGTCGTTCTTGAGCACCGACAGGTTGACGACGGTGACGCCGACCCGTTCGGCCAGCTGGGTGAGGGTCATACCGTGCTCGGCCAGGAGCTTGTCCAGGTGGACGCGGACGCCGGTGGCCTCCTCGGGCGGCATCAGACGAGCCCCTCGACGTCCTCGCGGAGCCGGGTGCCCCGGCGGAAGACCTCGGCGAGGGCGGCGATGACGAGGCCGACCGCGACCAGCGGGAGGACACCGCCGTCGAGGTCCAGGCTGAGGGAGAACACCACGGTGGCGTCCGTGCCCAGCGCCCGGTGCTCCAGGACGGCGCCGAGGAGGGCCTCCGCGGCCGGGACCGCGAGGGCGCCGGTGACCACCGTCAGGGCGATGGCGTACATGCGACGGACGTTCGCCGGGACGAAGGGGTCTCCCCCGTCCAGGGTCAGGACCATGCGCAGCAGCAGGTAGGCGACCAGTCCCACTGCCAGGGCGGTGAGCAGCGCGGGGGCGACCAGCATGACGCGCTCGGCCGCCGAGGGGTCGTGGAAGGCGATCTCCATGCCGCCCGCCCCCTCCACGGTGACGTCGCCGCGCACGGCGACGTCCGGCGAACGCGGCGCCGTGCCGGAGGGGAGGTCCCGCGTGAGCACGTTGAGGCCCGCGCTGGTGGCGGCGGGGACGAGTCCGGTGCTCCAGGCGAGCAGGAAGAGCCCGTGGACCACCTGGAAGCCCAGGAGGACGACGAGGACGAACCGGAGCAGAGCGGAGTCCGCCCTGGACCAGTCCAGGGCCTTGCGAAGGGACATGACGGCCTTTCTCTTATCGCTTTTCGATATTAACGATAAACGATAAGATCGGATCTGTCACATGGGGCGGCACGCGTCCCTCCGGGGGCACCGGGGAGAGGCCCCGGGGACGGCGAAGGCTCCTCGCGCGCCGCCGGGAGCCCATCCGCCCTCCCTGCGGCCCACTCGTCCGGCGGCGCTCCCGGCGCGAGGCCCCCAGTGCGGCGGGAACCGCCGCCGGACCCCGCCCGGTACAGGCAAAGGGCCCCGCGGGCGCCTGCACGGCGTCCACGGGGCCCGAAGCCCTCCGAAGGGGCTACTCGCAGCTGACCTCGTCCTCGGCGGCGCTGGTGGCGCCCAGACCTGCCAGGGCATCGCCCCCGCCGCCGCCGGAGCCCCCTCCGCTTGTGGCCAGGCCGTCCCAGTCCTGCGCGCCCATCACCAGCTCCAGCTCTGGACCGAAGTCGGGGACCTCCTCCAGCTGGGCCACGCTGAGCGCCGAGGCCAGCTCCTCAGCCTGCGCGAGCTGGTCGGGGCCGTGGTAGATCGTGGTGACGGCGGGGGTCCGCTCGACCGGGTCGCCCTCACCGGTGACGTTGAACCCCTGCTCGGTGAGCAGCGTCCCGACCTGGCTCGCCAGACCGGTGATGCCCGTGCCGTTGAGCACCCGCACGGACACGTCCGCGGGTTCGACGGCGGGCTCCTCGGCCTCCTCCGAGCCCTCGCCGCCGCCTCCGTCGCCGCCCTCCTCCTCGGGCAGGGCGTCACCGGAGGCGACCGCGGAGAACAGCTCATCGGCGGCGGGCTGCTGGAGGTCCAGCTTCCCGCTGTGGACGGGAGAGTCCACTACGGGGGCGGTGACCATCCGCATCCGCCCCAGGTCGACCTCGCGCATCGAGATGGCCAGCTCGGTCATCTGGTCCACGGTGAACCCGTCGTCGGTCACCAGGCTGTCGGTGACCGAGCCCATGAAGTCGTAGAGCGTGGCGGGGCTGGACATGATCTCGCCGCTGGTGACCTTGCGCAGGATGGCGCCCATCATCCGCTGCTGGTTCTCGATCCGGTTCAGGTCGCTGCCCTGCTCCGTGCTGGCCCGGGAGCGGGCCAGGCCCAGCGCCTCCTCGCCGTTGAGGGTCTGCATCCCGGCGTCGAGCGTGATGTGGGCCTTGGGGTCGTCGATCGGCTGGGGGACGCACATCTCCACGCCGCCGATGGAGTCCACGATCTCCTGGAAGCCCGCGAAGTCGACCATCACCATGTGGTCGAGGTGGATGTCGGTGACCGTCTCCACCGTGTTGCCCTGGCAGTCCATCCCGCCGTAGGTCATGGCGTGGTTGAGCTGGTCCACCGTGCCCGCCGTCACCCCGGGGTTCTCGCCGTTGGCCGGGCAGTCGGGCATCGGGACCATCAGGTCGCGGGGCATGTTGACCATCGTCACCCCGCCCTCGTCCACGTTGATGCTCACCACGACCAGCACGTCGGGACGCACGCCGTTGACCACGCTGTACTCGGCGTTGTCCCCCGCGCGCTGGTCGGTGGCCAGCAGCAGGATGTTGTGGATGCCCTCCGCCTGGGCCGGACGGTCACCCCAGGCGTCGGTGTTGACCTCCTCGGTGGCGATGCTGAGGACGTCGCGGTAGCCCGCGTACACGGTGAGACTGGCCGCGATGAGCAGGCCTGTCGCCCCGCACGCCACCCACTGGCCGAGACTCATCTTCCCCGCCAGGGCTGAGGACGCGTTTCTGGGAGCCAAAGGGCACCTGCGATTCGGTATGGGACAAGGGCTGGTCCGGTCGGTGGGGGAGGGCGTACTGCGCGAGCGCTGACACGGACGTAACGGCCGGATGGTACCGGACGGGTACGTACCGTGTCAGATCGGAACCGGCGACCGGGTTCCGGTCACCGGCCCTCAGCAGGCGCTCTCCCGAGCCCCCGCCGCGGTGGTGCCGCCCAGGTCCTCGGTGATGGAGACCTCGGGCCCGGACGAGCCGCCTCCGCCCGCGAAGCCGTTCCAGTCCTGGCCGATGACCAGTTCCAGGGTCTGCGGGAGGTCGGCGACCTCCTCGGTGACCGCGTTCTCCAGCGAACCCGCCAGCAGTTCGGCGGCGGCCGCCTCACCCGGAGCGTAGTAGACGGTGGTCAGCTCGGGGAAGCGCACCGCGGGTTCGCCGATACCGGTGACGTCGTACCCCTCCCCCAGCAGGACGCCCTGGACCTCGTTCGCCAGGCCGGTGACACCGGTGTTGTTGAGGACCTGCACGGAGACGTCGGCGGGGGCGGGGGCCGCGTCGCCGGAGCCCTCCTCCGACTCCTCCCCCTCGTCCTCCGGCTCCTCGTCCTCCAGGTAGGCGCCGGAGTTGATCGCCGCGAACAGCTCGGAGGCGGCGGGCTGGCTCATGGCCAGCCGGTTGGCGTCGGCGGGGTGCTGGCCGTTGGGCACGGTGACGAACTGGATGCGCTCCAGGTCCACCTCGCGCATGGAGATGGCGATGTCGGTCATCGTCTCCACGGTCAGCTCCTCGTCGGTGGTCACCGAGTCGGTGACGGCGCTGAGGAAGTTGGTGATGGTCACCGGGCTGGTCATGACCTCGCTGCTGAGCACCTGGCGCAGCATGGCGCCCATGAACTCCTGCTGGCGGTCGATCCGCGACAGGTCGCTGCCGTCGCCCTGGCCGTAGCGGGAGCGCACGTAGCCCAGCGACTCCTCACCGCTGAGGGTCTGCGTCCCTGCGTCCAGCGTCAGGTGCGCCTTGGGGTCGTCCACCGGCGCGGGGATGCACATCTCCACGCCGCCGATGGCGTCCACCATGTCCTTGAACCCGGTGAAGTCCATCATGACGAAGTGGTCCAGGTGCACGTCGGTGACCTCCTCGACGGTCTGCCACTGGCAGCCCACCCCGCCGAAGGTCATCGCCGAGTTGATCATGCCGCTGTGCGGGCTCATCCCCTCGTAGCCCTCCACGGCCTCGCAGCCGGGCAGGTCCACGACCAGGTCGCGGGGCAGGTTGACCAGCGTGGCCGCGCCGTTGTCCACGTTGATGCTGGCGATGAGCATGGTGTCGGGGCGCTCGCCCTCGGCCTCGCCGTAGTTGGCGTTGTCCCCCGACCGGACGTCGGAGCCGATGATGAGCAGGTTCATCACGCCCTCGACGCTGGTGGGCCGGTCCCAGGCGTCGGTGTCCACCTGCGCGGTGGTGATGTTGCCGACGATGCCCTGGTACCAGCCGTAGCCGCCGAGGCTGGCGATGATGGCCAGGGCGGTGACCACGCAGGCGACCCACTGCCCCGGGGACATGCGCACGGCGTGCATGGCGGCGGACGGAGGGCGGGGGGCGGAGCGTTTTCCAGCCATGCGAACCTTCGGGTGCGGCGGCGTGCGTGGGAGGCGGCCGGGTCCCCCGACGGGGACGGGGCCCACCGGTGGGAACGGGATCC
>NZ_QPFC01001193.1:0-1403 GCF_003427465.1 Nocardiopsis sp. TNDT3
CACCCCCACCCTGAGGTTGGTACCCATGGCCAAGCCCGCCGTCGAAGACATCGTCGCGCTCCTCCCGGCGCAGCAGGGGATCCTCTTCCACTCCCTGTACGACGAGGCCGACCGGTCGCAGTACACGCAGCAGGTGGCCGTCGACATGGACGGGCGCCTGGACGCGGAGCGGCTGCGCCGCGCGGCCCAGCGGCTCGTGGACCGGCACGCCGCCCTGCGCACGAGCTTCCACCAGAGGCGCGACGGGGAGACCGTCCAGGCCGTCAGGGAGACCGCCCCGGTCGCGTGGGCCGAACACGTGGTGGAGGGGGAGGACTTCGACGGGGAGTGCCGGGAGATCGTCGAGAAGGACCGCCGAGTCGCGTTCGATCTGGAGCAGGCACCGCTGGTCCGCTTCCTGCTCTTCTCCACCCCGGGGGGAGACGCCTGGCGCCTGGTCCTGAACCAGCACCACATCGTCGTCGACGGATGGTCCACCGACGTGCTCCTCGACGACCTGTTCACCCTCTACCAGGAGGGCCCGGACGCGCCCTCGCTGTCACCGGCGGCCCGCTTCTCCGACTACGCGCGGTGGTTCTCCGCGCAGGGGAGGGAGGAGAGCACCCGGCTGTGGCGTGAGGAACTCAGCGGGGTCGAGGGACCCACGCACCTGGACCTTCCGGGGGGAGAGGACGGGCCCGCGGCCTCCGACTCCGGGCAGGTGAGGTTCGAGGTCGACGCGAAGGTGTCGGCCGCCGTCGAGTCCCTGTGCGCCGAGCACCGGGTGACGGTCAGTACGTTCGTCCACGCGGCGCTGTCCGTTCTGCTGGCCAGGCTCATGGGGAGGTCGCAGGTGGTCTTCGGAGCCACCAGCCATGGACGCGACCCCCGCTTCGACGGTGTGGAGGGCATGGCGGGGCAGTTCGTGACGACGATGCCGGTGCGGGTGGACCTCACCGACGCCACCGCGTTCGGTGAGCTGCTCGGGGCGCTGCACCGCAGGCACCTGCGGCTGCTCGGCCACGAGGACCTCGGGCTCTTCGCCGCCCAGGAGGCGGCCGGGATCTCCGGTGAGCTGTTCAACGTGATGGTGACGTCCGAACAGTACGCGGGGGCGTTCCGGGGCGACGCGGTCGACGGGTTGCGCATCACGCGGCCGGAGGTGACGAACGCTTCCCACTACCCGCTGGTCCTCGCCTACCGGACCGGACCCGCGTTCGGGTTCGACCTGAACTTCCGGACCGACTCCTTCGACGAGGGCACGGTGCGGCTGATGGGCGAGCGTTTGCTGCGGGTGGTGGAGCAGGTGTGCGCCGATCCCGGATCGGCGGTCGGCGCGCTTGAGGTCCTGGTCCCGGGGGAGGGGGCCCGGTTGCGCGCCTGGGGCACGGGCCCGACCACCGCGCACACACCGGGCACCATCG
>NZ_QPFC01001194.1:0-3922 GCF_003427465.1 Nocardiopsis sp. TNDT3
GCCCGCGCCCTGCGGGGGCGCGGGCCCCGGCCTGAACCCGGCGGCTACTGCCGCGACACCGCGGACGCGCCCCCGCGCAGTACGAACTTCTGGATCTTGCCGGTGGCCGTCTTGGGAAGCTGCTCCACGAACTCCACCTGTGTGGGCGCCTTGAAGTGCGCCAGGTTGTCGCGGGCGAAGGCGATCAGCTCCTCCTCCGTGGCCGCGGCGCCCTCGCGCAGCACCACGGACGCCTTCGGCGACTCGCCCCAGCGCTCGTGCGGCACGCCCACGACGGCCGCCTCCAGCACGGCCGGGTGCCGCAGCAGGACCCCCTCCACCTCGACGGACGAGATGTTCTCCCCGCCGGAGATGATGACGTCCTTGATCCGGTCCTGGATCTCCACGTACCCGTCCGGGTGGGTGACCGCCGCGTCGCCGGTGTGGAACCAGCCGTCGCCCATGGCCTTCCGAGTGGCCTCCGGGTCGTTGTAGTAGCCCTTCATCACCACGTTCCCGCGCACGGTGATCTCCCCGACCGTCGTGCCGTCCCAGGGCACCTCGACGCCGTCGGCGTCCACCACCCGCAGCTCGCCGGAGGTGATCAGCTCGACCCCCTGGCGTGCCTTGACGGCGGCGCGGTCGCGCGGGGACAGGCCGCCGTGCTCGGCGCGCGGCTCGCACACGGTGATGAACGGCGTGGTCTCGGTCAGCCCGTAGACATGGGTGACGGTCCACCCGAAACCGTCCTCCAGGCGCTCGATGGTGTCGGCGGCGGGCGAGGCCCCGGCCGTCACCACGTGCACGCCGGACGGAACCTCGCCGCGCACCTCCTCGGGGGCGTTGGACAGCATGATCAGCACGGTGGGGGCCGCGCACAGCCAGGTGACCCCCTCGGAGCGGATCAGTTCGTACACGGTGGCCGGGTCCATCGCGGGCAGGCACACGTGGGCGGCGGCCGCGGCGGTCACCGTCCACGTGTAGGTCCAGCCGTTGGCGTGGAACATCGGCAGCGTCCACAGGTACCGGTCGTCGATGCCGATCCGCAGGTGGAGGAGGGTGCCCACCGAGTTCATGTACGCGTTGCGGTGGGTGATCATGACGCCCTTGGGCCGGGCCGTGGTCCCGCTGGTGTAGTTGATGGTCAGCAGGTCGGTCTCGTCGATCCCGGGACGGGTGTAGTCCGCCGTGGACTGCGCGACGAGGGTCTCGTAGTCCTCCCAGCCGGGGCGCGCCCCCTCCAGGGCGACGAACCGCTCCACGTCCGGCATCTGGTCGCGGACGCCGTCCACGGCGTCGAGCTGGTCGGCGTGCACGCACAGGACCCGGGCCCCGGAGTGGTTGACGATGTAGACGAAGTCGTCCGCCGACAGCCGGAAGTTGACCGGTACCAGCACCGCGCCGAGCTGCGGCACGGCGTAGAAGGACTCCAGCTGGGCGTGGGTGTTGGGGGAGATGTAGGCGACGCGGTCGCCCTTGGAGACCCCCATGTTCTGGAGGGCGCGGGACCAGCGGTCGCAGCGGTCGAAGAACTCCTCGTAGGTGAGCCGGAGGCCACGGTCCACCACCGCCTCGCGCCGGGGGTGCAGTCTTCGGGTGCGGCGGGCGAACTCCAGGGGAGTCAGGGCGAGTTCCATGGTGCCGGGGTGCCTTTCCGCGTCGGTGATGGTGGGCGGTGGTCGGGGCGGCGGAGGCCGAAGACGGCCGCCCCACGACCACCATCACCGGACGGCCGTCGGCTGTCCAGCACTGGTTGCCGGAAGCCGGTGGCCCTCAGAGCCCGAACAGCCGGGCGGCGTTGCCGTACAGGACGTCCCGCAGCCAGTCATCGCCCAGGTCGAGCCGGGCCAGGGCCCGGAGCTGTTCGAGGTAGGGGTGGGGGATGTTCGGGAAGTCCGTGCCGAACAGGATCCGGTCCGCGACGCCCTTCAGACGGGGCACCTCCTGGTCGGGGAAGGGCGCCCAGTCCTTGGAGAACTCGGTGAACACCATCGTGGTGTCCAGGTGGACGCGCTCGTGGTCCTCGGCCAGGTCCAGGAACGCGCGGTAGTCGGGGGCCCCGGCGTGGGCGATGACCGCGGTGAGCCCGGGGTGGGCGCGCAGGGTCTCGGCGAAGGGTTCGGGGCCGGTGAAGGGTCCCGCCTCGGGGCTCGAACCGCAGTGGACCACCACCGGCGTGCCCGCGTCCGCGATCAGCCCCCACACGTCGGCCAGCAGCGGGTCGCGCGGGTCGTAGCGGCCGACCTGGAGGTGTGCCTTGAACACGCGGGTACCCGCCTCCAGCGCCGAGGCCACGTAGTCCCGGGCCTCCGGCTCGGGGTAGAAGGTGGCGCTGCGCAGGCAGTCGGGGTTGCGGTCGGCGAAGTCGCCCGCCCAGTCGTTGAGCCAGGCGGCCATGCCGGGGCGGTGCGGGTAGGAGAGGGCGGTGAAGCGCCGGACCCCGAAGCCCCGGAGCAGGGACAGGCGTTCGTCCTCGTCGAAGCGGTAGGTGATCGGCCACAGGCCGCCGAGGGCGTCGAAGTGGGCCCACACCTTGCGCAGCACGTTGTCGGGCATGAAGTGCGTGTGGACGTCGATGAGCCCGGGGAGCCCCAGGTCCTGCCAGACCGCGCGTACGGCGGCGGACTCGGGCCCGTGGTCGGGCGCGGGCTCCGCCGGGTGGGGGGAGCCGGGGCCGGTTCCGGAACCGGTGTCGGTGTCGGTGTCAGTGGCGGTAGCGGTGGCGGCGGTGTCCGTCGCGGTGGTGGACCCGGAGGGGGTCGAGGCTCGTGTCACGCCGGAAACGATACGGGTAAGCGCTGGTCAGAGTCATGAAGACGCTCAGAAAGCCAGGAGGAGAACTCCGGTCACGACGATGACGGAGGCGGCGACCCGCACCGGGCCGAACCGCTCCCCGAACAGCAGTGCGCCCAGCACCGCGGCGAAGACGATGCTCGTCTCGCGCAGCGCGGCGACGCCCGCGACCGCGCCGGTCAGCTGCGCCCACAGCACGAGCCCGTAGGCGACCGCGCTGACCACGCCGCCCAGGAGTCCGAACTTCCAGACCGGCTTGAGCTGGCGTGGAAGTGCGCCTCGGCGGGTGAACACCGCCACCACGAAGAACACCGGTCCCTGAAGGAACATGAGCCACGTGATGTAGCCCAGCGGATCCTGGGTGAGGCGGACCCCGTGGGCGTCGACCACGGTGTAGACGGCGATGCTGACGCCGGTGGCGAAGGCCGCCAGCAGCGCGGGGAGCTGTGCGCGGGAGGGCCGGCCGCCCGCGAACA
Organism: Nocardiopsis sp. TNDT3; assembly: GCF_003427465.1. NCBI lineage: Bacteria > Bacillati > Actinomycetota > Actinomycetes > Streptosporangiales > Nocardiopsidaceae > Nocardiopsis > Nocardiopsis sp. TNDT3. The sequence continues at coordinate 3,249 of NZ_QPFC01001194.1, forward strand.
CCAGCGTCGTCAGCCCGGCGGAGACGACCAGGACCCCGGCCAGGTCGGACGGGGGCATCGACTCGCCGAGCAGGAGGATGCCGGTCAGGGCGACCACCCACGGCGCCGTGCCGCGTGCCATCGGGTACACCTGGCCGAACTCGCCGGTCCGGTAGGAGGCCATCAGCAGGCTCATGTACAGCAGGTGGGTGGCGAGGGAGGCGAGCAGGACCGGCCAGGCCTCGCGCGGGGGCGGTCCCACGACCGGGAGCAGGGGCAGGGCGGCGAGCATTCCGCCGAGGCCGATCAGGGCGAACCCGAGCAGGCGGTCGGTGATGGAGTGGGCGATCGCGTTCCAGCCCGCGTGCAGCAGCGCCGCGAGCAGGACCACGGCCACGACCCACGGCGTCATGGGGTGGAGACGGGCATCGGGGGCGGAAGGGGCATCCGGCAAGGCTAGGCGGTTGTCCACAGACCGGGGAGCGCGGGGTGGTGCCGGGACCGCGGTGGGCATACCTGTCATGGGGGACGTGTTCCACGGCGCGGAGGCCGGGCGCCCCCATCAACAGCATGCCCCTCCCGGGAGCCGTCCACCATCCCGCTGTCACGCCTGTGGACAACCCTCCTGAGCCCGCGCGCTTGGCCTCCTGACTTCGCGTGCTCCGGCCCCCGCGCTCCAGCCCCGCGCGCCTGCG
>NZ_QPFC01001195.1:0-1929 GCF_003427465.1 Nocardiopsis sp. TNDT3
GGTCGGTGGGCTCGTCGGGGTCGGTGGGCTCGTCCGGATCCGTGGGCTCATCCGGGTCCGTGGGCTCGTCCGGGTCCGTGGGCTCGTCCGGGTCCGGCGACGGACCGGCGTCACACGTGGTCAGCTCGGCGTCGAACGGGTGGTAGTGCAGTTCGAAGGGCCGGACGACGCGTGTGTCACGCTGGCTCTCACGCGGGCCGCCCACGTCCTGGGTGAACTCGCGGGCGACCACCGTTCCCTCGATGTTGGCCGAGGAGTAGTGGTTGACCGCGGCGTTCGGGGCGTAGACGGTGCCCTCGATGCTGTCGGTGCCCACGGGGATGGTGACCGTCCGGGCGTCGGAGAAGTTCCACAGGGTGTAGGGGGCCGTGGAGGAGCTCAACCCGGCGCCGGTGGGGCCCTCCCACGTGAAGTCGCCGCCGACGCCCGAGGTGTCGACGTTGATGATCAGCGGGGTGTCCTGGCTCGGCGGGTCGTCGAAGGTCAGCTGGGAGAGCGAGTTCAGTTCCTCGGCGGTGAGGTTGAGGACGTTCTGCTCTCCGGGGGTGAGGCTGACGTGCAGGTCCGCGCCCTCGGGGATGGCGTCCGGGTCGATCGGGTCGCCGTTGGGGGTGGTCAGCGTGGCCGTGGTGGAGCAGAGCGCGAACCCGGACGAGTAGGAGCGGAAGGCGGAGAAGGCCTCCTCGAAGTCGATCAGGTCCGGCGCCGGTCCCACGGAGTCGGCGGGCTGCATGGTGCTGAGCTGGACCCGCGGATAGCCCTCGTAACCGGCGCCCTGGGGGACGATCCGGGTGTTGGCCGAGGCGTTGTTGAGGTCGGTGGTGTAGACGTCGGCGTCGTCGAGGTCGCCGATCTTGACGTAGGCGCCCGTGGGGATGCTGAGCACACCCTGCGGATCGCTGTCCTCGAAGTCCACCTCGCCCTGGACCAGCAGCGCCACGGGGTTGCTCTCCCCCGTGTCGGTGAAGGTGCCGTCGTTGTGGATCCGCACCCGGTAGTCGCGGCCGAAGGACAGGTCACCGCCGACCGCGATCGGACCCTCGGACTCGGTCCCGGCCAGGTAGGTGTCGCCCTCGGAGATGGCGTTGAACCCGAGTGCGGGGGCGACGGGGTTGACCGTGACGGCAGCGGAGGCGGGGGCCGGGGCCCACCAGCCCCGGAACCCCGGGGCGGTCGACAGGGTGCCCGCCGCCAGGGCCAGGGTGGCGGCTGTGACCAGGAAGGTCCGGCCGGTCCTCCTCGGGACCGACCGGCGCGTAAGCTTTGCGTTATCAATCATGCACACATTGTGACTATGCCGTGGTCCGTAAGTGGGAAGGCACGGCGGGACCGAGGGGAAAACGTCAACGGTTCCCCATCGGCGGGTAGGGGCCGCCCCCTCCGGTGCGTCACCCCCGGCAGCCGCTCCGGGAGCGGGCACGGCCCGCTTCTGGCGAACGCTTCCGCCTCTCGGTGGGGGAGCTTCCAATCCCCGCGCGGACCTGGGATGTTCTTCGAACTGCGATGGAACGTGCCCGGACTGGTCGTGTGCGCGGGCGCCGGGGAGCTGCGGAAGGCACTACGGGTTCTGGAAGGCGGTGCAGGATGGGCGCGGTCATGACCCTGGAGACCGTGGAGGCCTCCGTCCCCCAGGAGGTGGGGCGCCTACGCGCCACCTACCGCAAGCGGGGGTGGACGGTGTGGCACGGCAACGCGACCGGCCAGTACTGGGCGGCGCACACCGGCCGCATGGTGATGCTGAGCGGTGACACCGCCCAGGAGCTGGCGGCGGAGATCGAGAGGACACAGCCGGGCAGGCCGGTGGAGGCGGTTCCGACTCAGGCGCGGCGACGGCACACGGAGCTGGTGCTGCTGTTGAAACCCCGGCCGTGTGTCTCCCGGGGACGGGCGGACACCACGGCCGGGGTTTCAACAGCAGCACCAGCTCCG
>NZ_QPFC01001196.1:0-1212 GCF_003427465.1 Nocardiopsis sp. TNDT3
CCGCCGCCGGGGCGGTGCAGCGCGGTCACTACTTGACCCTGCCGTTCTCGATGCTGCGGCGCACGGCCGAGCGGACCAGCATCTGCCCGGCGAGCACGAGGGCGGCCACGGGCACCAGCGCGGCGAGCGCGAAGCCGATCATGCCCTGGTCGACCAGGAGGTTGATGCCGATGTAGCCCACGCCCGCGACGGCCAGGGCGGCGATCCACATCAGCCGGGCGCCGGGGTAGGAGGTGATGTAGCGCGGCATGTACACGCCGCTGCGTCGGCGCTGGACGACCGAGTAGGCGGTGGCGACCAGGACCACGCCGAGGACGGCCCACTGGAAGTAGGGGCCGCTGCCCGGCAGGACGGCGGACCAGATCGGCAGTCCGGCGATGAGCACGCCCGCGGCGGCGAGGAAGACCCAGTAGGCGGCGGGCAGGTCGGTGTGGGCGGCGAGCTTGCGGCGGGCGTCGGCGACCTGGTCGAGCTCGGGATTGCTGGCCATGTCCATCTCCTCTTTCGCATCTACTTTCTATATGGAAAGTAGATACCAAGGATCGGGTCCTGTCAAACACGGCCGCGGCCCGGAAGAAGGCCGCCGGGACGCAGCCACCGCGTCGACCAGCGACGACGCGAGGAACACGAATGACCGACACGCCTCGCGTCCGGCGGACCCGCCGCCGGCCTCCGCCGCCGGGGGAGGGCCCCACGGCGCACTCCCCCGGCCGGACGGCCCACCGTTATGCTCGGTCGGGCCGATCCGTCCGGAAGGCGGCGGAAACGGGCCCGTGGTCTCCGCCCCCGAGCGAGCGCCCGTCCGCCCCCGAGTGAGCCCCCCAGGCACGAGGTGACCCATGGAAGAACAGGCCATGCTCGCGCGTGACCTCGTGCTGCGCGTCTGCGCCGGAGCGACCGAGTTCGACCCCCACTGGATCCGGGCCGACGGCAAGGTCACCACCCCCTTCCTGGTCCCCCGCGACCGCAACCTCATCCGCGCGGTCGTCGCCGCGGGCCGCGCCATGGGCGTGGACCGGCTCCTGGTGTGCCGGACCAGGCCCGAGTTCTCCTACGACCCCGTCACCGAGGTCCCCCTCGACACCGACACCCTCATCGACCTCATCCGCGGCTGGGGGCCCGCGCCCACCGACTTCCTGGTCTGCGTCGAGGACTTCTCCGCCGCCGTCCTGGTCACCGCGGACGAGCTCACCGTCGCGGCCGGTCCCGCCG
>NZ_QPFC01001197.1:0-1482 GCF_003427465.1 Nocardiopsis sp. TNDT3
CCGAGAACCTGCCGATGGTGCTGATGGTGCACGGCGGTCCCTGGGCCCGCGACAACTGGGGGTTCAACGGTTCCGCGCAGCTGTGGGCCAACCGGGGCTACGCGGTGCTCCAGGTCAACTTCCGCGGCTCCAGCGGATTCGGCAAGGCCCACATGAAGGCGGCGATCGGCGAGTTCGCCGGGAAGATGCACGACGACCTCATCGACGCCGTGGACTGGGCTGTGGAGCAGGGCTACGCCGACCCGGACCGGGTGGCGATCCTGGGCGGCTCCTACGGCGGCTACGCCGCGCTGGTCGGGGCGGCCTTCACCCCCGACCGCTTCGCCGCCGCCGTCGACGTCGTCGGCATCTCCGACCTGGCCAACTTCATGCGGACCCAGCCCGCGTTCGTGCGACCCGCGCTGGTCAACAACTGGTACCGCTACGTGGGCGACCCGGCCGTCCCCGAGCAGGAGGCCGACATGCTGGCCCGCTCACCGATCAGCAGGGTGGACCGGATCGCCGCGCCGCTGATGGTCGTCCAGGGGGCCAACGACGCCCGCGTGGTCAAGGCCGAGTCCGACAACATCGTCGCGTCGGTGCGCGGGCGCGGCGTGGACGTGGAGTACCTGGTCTTCGACGACGAGGGGCACGCCATCGTCAACCCGGAGAACCTGATCACCATGTTCGGCGCCATCGACCGCTTCCTCGCCCGCCACCTCGGCGGACGGTGAACCCCTGACCGGGCCCGGCCACGTCCGCCGTCCCGTCGGCGCCCGCGGGGGATGGCGACGAGGGCGCCGCACCGGGCGGGGGGTTCCGGCTCCAGGGCCGGGTGTCGGGGGAGCGGCCCCCGACCCGGCTCCGGGCCGGGCCCGCGATCGGCTGGGGACGCGGTCGGCGGGGGACGCGTGCGCGCCGCGCCCTCCGCGTCCCGGGAACCTTGATCAGTAGGGAACGCGGTTGCGCCCGACGAGGAACCACAGGACGGCCCCGATCAGGGGCGCGATACAGACGAAGATGAGCCAGACGACCTTCATCGCCCCGTCCACCCGCGACGTGAGGATGCTGAACACCGCCGCGATGATCAGCACGACCGCCACCAGGGACACCACCGCGACCCCGACCAGCAGCAGGATCGGGAGCACGGTGGTGAGGAGGCCCGAGTCGTTCAGCGCCAGGAGTGACATGTGGTTCCCTTTCGAGGTCCGGGGTCGGGCGTCGTGTCCCCTGACCGGCCGCGGTGGATCCGCGGACGGACGGGCTCCCGGCGGTCCGTCGGTGCGGGCCGGCCGGGCGCCCCCGCGGGGACGAACACCACGCTAGGTGCGTGACCCGGGGGGAGGCATCCCTCTGGAGAACCCACCGTGTCGTCTCCTAAGGCGGCACGCCCAGGAGAGCGGCGTCGCTTTGGTCGGTGCGCCGACCGACTTTCGTCGGTGCCCTCCGGGCGGGCGGTTCCCGGAGCGGGTCGGACCCCTGCGGCCCCCGTCCCCCCTGGGG
>NZ_QPFC01001198.1:0-5344 GCF_003427465.1 Nocardiopsis sp. TNDT3
TCGCCGGGGTGTCCCGCGGACCCCCTCCGCCGTGGTCGACCAGTGTTCACCCGGGCGTCACCGCACGGCTCCCGGCGGGCGCGGGGTCCGTACCCCCGCCCCGGTAGACAGGTCCTGCCCGCCGGGCGGCGCGGCGAGGCGGACCTGAAAGGCGCGCGGTTGGACCCCCTGCAAGTGGCGTTGACGATCGGCGGCGCCCTCATCGGCGCGAGCAGCCTCCTCGTCGCCTCGGTCGCGCTCGGCGCCCGCTGGGAGGGGCGCGGCGAGGCTGACCGCGAGCTCGCGGAGGCCAAGCGCTACGACCTGGCGGTGTCGCGGGACCCGCGCGTGGTCGAGGCCGCGGCGCTCCGGGCGACCCTGGACGCCTACCGTTCCGCGGACAGCGCCGTGCGCAAGGAGCTGGAGGGGGCCGAGCAGACGGTCAGGCGGTCCGAGAAGGAGGCCGTCGCCCGCGAGAAGCGGGTCCAGGCCCACTTCGAGAAGTTGGGTGACACGGAGCGGGCCGTGGACCGGCTGCTGCGGCTCAACCGGCCCGGGGGCGTGCGCGCGGCCCTGCGCGGCGCGCGCCGCGGCGCCGCGAGGCCGTTCCGGAGCTCGCCCGCGCCCGGCCCGAAGAGGGAGACGGGCAGGGGGGCGCGCACGTGACCGCCGCCGTGGTGATCGCGCTGGCCGCGGTCCTGCTCGCCGCCGCGCGCTGGGGGCTGAACCGCCGCCACACGGCCCAGGGGGTGTACCCGCCCGACGGCCTGACAGAGGACGCCCTGCTGGCGGACGCCGACCGGGCGCTGGAGCGTGCGAGGGACCTCGGCGCGTCCACGGGGCACCTGTGGGCGTGGCGCGACCTGCTGTCCGACACCGCCGCGCGGATGTCGGAGGCGGCCGTGGAGGACCGGGCGCCGGAGCGCCTCGACGGGCTCCGGCGCGACCTCGACGCGGCTGAGGGGCGGATCCGGGCGGCTCTGGCCGACCTCGACCCGCCCCGTGCCGAGGGTCCGGCCCCGTCCGGAACGGACTCCGGGGGGAGGAACCCGTGGAGTGGATGATCGCGGCCGGGGCGGTGCTGGGCTCCCTGCTCGTGACCGCCTCCCTCATGTTCCGCAGGAGCCTGGCGAAGGCGCGCCGGGGCGGTCGGGCCCACGTGGAGCACGTCAGGGCGGAGGCGGAGCGGATCCGCACCGCGGCCAACCAGCGCCTGCGCGAGGCCGAGACGGCGCTGCCGCGGCTGCGGGTGGAGGCCGAGGGCGCGAGGAGGGCCGGGACCCTGCACCGCGACGCCGAGGACCTGCTGACACGGCAGTCGGCGGCGAACGAGACGGCCCGGCGGGCGGCGCAGTCCTTCAACACCGCCCTCGACCGGCACCGGGAGCTGCTCCGCTCCCTCGGGGAGGCCGGGCTGCTCCGCGACACCGGCGAGGGGCCGACGATCGACACGGGACGCCTGCGCCCCGCGGCGCGGGAGACGGGCGCCTCGCTGGGGCGCCACCTCCAGGAACTGGAGTGGTACCGGGTCAACGGCCAGAAGGACGGGATCAGCGGTCCGCTGAACACCCCGGCGTTCACCGAGGAGCAGGCCGCGTCCCTCGGGGGGCGCCTGGACCGGGCGGGCCGCGTCGACGAGGAGCGGATCCGCGAGCTCACCCGGAAGGCGGCGTCCGGACACGACCTGCTCGCTCAGGCCCCGGGAAACCTGGCCGAGGCGGTGCGGGAGCGCAAGGGGCTGTCGCAGCGCATCGACGCCGCGAGGGTCCGCCGGACGGGCGGACGGGCCCTGGGCCGGAAGCTGTGAGACGTGGAGGAGGGAGCGGTCATGGGTGCTCTGGACACCGGTGACGTGGTCACGCTGCTGGCCGCCGTCGTGGCCGTGGCCGTCTGTGTCCGGGTCGGCGCGGAGTCGGTCCGACGGGTTCGGGGCCACCGGTTCGACCACCCGTCGGCGCTGCTCGACATGGAGGGGCAGGAGGAGGAGCACGCGCTGCGGCGCGGTTTCCTGGAGCGCCGGTACGCGCTGGTGGAGACGGCCGGGGCACGGGTGCGCGGGAGCGTCCGCCCGGGAGCGCCCGGGGCGGCGGGCGACGGCCTCCCCGATCCGGTGCGGGTGGTCGACGACCTCGACCGGGACCTCGCCCGGCTGGACGCCGAGGAGGGACGGGCGGTCGAGCGGTCGCGCGCGGCCCTCGCAGAGCGCCGGGAGCGTGCGGGCCGGGCGCGGTCCACCGCGCGGCTGCTGGACCTCGTGTGCGCCGGGGCCGCCGTGCTCCTCGCGGGCGCGGCGGTGGGCACGGCGGTCGCGGCGGTGCTCTGAGCGGACCGGGTTCCTGCCCACCTTCCACCCGGGGAGGGGGTGCGGTGCCGGGTCGGCACCACACCCCCGGGAAGGGGGACCGGGGTCCGGGACGGTCAGACCCCGGCGGGGTTCCCCCTGAGGCGGTCCATGTCCTCCTGCTCCCAGCACTCCACGCCCGTGAGGTCGGGCATGAGGTCCTTGGTGAACAGCGGGTCCCTGCCCTGCTTGCGCTGGCCGACGAAGTCGCGCAGCAGTCGGCAGGCGGTCGGCGCGAGGAGGGCGAGCGCGGCGAGGTTGACCACGGCCATGACGCCCATCGTGACGTCGGCCAGGCTCCAGACCAGGCCGCCGGAGCCGATGGCTCCGAGGAAGGTCACCACGATGACCAGCACCCGGAAGGCGGTCGTGGCCTGGGGGCTCTTGGTCAGGTAGCCGATGTTGGCCTCGCCGTAGAAGGTGTTGCCGAGCACCGAGGTGAAGGCCACCAGCAGGATGATCAGCGTGAGCAGGTGCAGCGCCCAGGGGCCGAGGTTGGTTTCCAGGGCGTTCTGGGTCAGCGTCGGACCGGCCTCGGCGGTGTAGCTGGGGTTGGACAGCAGGATGACGAACGCCGTGGTCGAGCAGACGACGAGGGTGTCGAAGTACACGCCCAGGGTCTGCACGAGGCCCTGCTTGACGGGGTGGCTCACCGCGGCGCTGGCGGCGGCGTTGGGCGCCGAGCCCAGACCGGCCTCGTTGGAGAACATCCCGCGCCGCATCCCCTGCACGATCGCGGTGCCGATGCCGCCCGCGGCGATCTCGCGCAGACCGAAGGCGTGCGTGACGATGTCGACGACCATCGCGGGGATCTGGCCGATGTTCATCACGATGACGACCAGGCCCATGAGGATGTAGACGCCCGCCATGACGGGGACCAGCGCCGTGGCGGCCTGGGCGATGCGCCGGGCGCCGCCGAAGATGAGCACGGCGGTGCACACGGCCAGCACCGCGCCCACGGCGTAGGCGAGCCAGCCCGGCGCGGTCCCGGTGCCCGAGGCGGTGGAGACCGAGTTGGCGATCGCGGCGGAGATCGTGTTGCTCTGCACGCTCGTGAACACGAAGCCGAACGTGAAGGTGATGACGACGGCGAAGAGCACGCCCATCCAACGGGACTTGAGCCCGTACTGCATGTAGTAGGCGGGTCCGCCCCGGTAGCCGGCCTTGTCACGGATCTTGTAGAGCTGGGCCAGCGTCGACTCCACGAAGCTGGCGGCGCCGACGAGCAGCGCCATGGCCCACATCCAGAAGACCGCGCCGGGACCGCCGAGGGCGATCGCGGTGGCCACACCGGCGATGTTGCCGGTACCGATGCGCGCGGCGGCGGAGACGGCGAACGCCTGGAGGCCGGAGATCGGTTTCTTGCCGTCGGGAGCCAGCCCGGGTTCGCCCCGCATGGAGCGGAACATGTCGGGGATCAGGCGGAACTGCACGGCGCCGGAGCGCACGGTGAAGTACAGGCTCAGGATGAGGAGGAGGGGGATCAGCAGGTAGGCCCAGAACATGTCGTTGAGGGCGACGATCCCGGCTTGGATGGCGTCCACAGCGGGACTCTTCCCTTCGTCGTGGCGGAGACGGCGTTGTCTCGCTCCGCGACCGGTAGGTTGCCCGCTGTGGTCAGGGCGGGAATGGTGGTGGGGTGTGCCGTTTCTCGTACGGCTCGGGTACACAGGGTGACGCTTCCGCCGAGGTCGTCGCCGGTCGGGATCACCCGGGCCCCGGGGTGTACGCGGGCCGTCGACTAGGTAACGGGAATACGGCCCGAACCGCAAGATCGTTTAGCCCGGAGCATGATCCGCGCCTCGCGGCGCCCCGCCCGGTCACGGCCGGGCGCGCCGGGCCGCGCTCCACGCCGACACACGGGGCGCGACCGCCGCCGAAAGCGCGTCGGGCAGGCGGTGAACTGCGGCTTCGCCCCCCGGGCGGCGCCCGCGGAGCAGTCCCGGCCGACGGCGGCGGTGCTCCCCCCGACTCTCCGCCACCGCAATTCCCTGTGACCCAGATCACCGGGAAAAACGCGCTCCAGTTTGTTCCCCCGCAGCTTTAGGCAATCATCTGAACACGTTCCGAATTTGCTATGTTATAAAAACGTGACATATTGCGTCCATGTTAACTAGTTCGCTACGCTCCCGGCGTGGTAAAACTTCGTATAGCTCTGGCCCAGACCAACCCGACTGTGGGTGATCTGGAAGGTAATTGCGACAGCGTCGTCGCTTACGCTCGTCAGGCGAGCGACGCTGGAGCCCATCTCGTCGTGTTTCCCGAGATGGTCGTCACGGGATACTCGGTCGAGGATCTCGCCCTGCGGGACGGTTTCGTTTCCGCGTCCACAAAAGCCACCCACAATCTCGCCGACCGCCTCGCCGCGGAAGGGCTCGGGCACCTGCCGGTGGTCGTCGGCTTCCTCAACCGGCGCGAGGGCCCGGGCCCCCGGTTCGGCCAGCCCTCGGGAGCCCCCCAGAACTCGCTCGCCGTGCTGCACCGGGGCCGGATCCGCCTCGTCTCGGCCAAGCACCACCTGCCCAACTACGGGGTCTTCGACGAGTTCCGGTACTTCGTCCCCGGTGACACGCTGCCGGTGCTGCGGCTGCACGGAGTCGACGTCGCCTTCGCCATCTGCGAGGACCTCTGGCAGGACGGGGGTCCCGTCACCGCCGCCGCCGACGCCGGCGTGGGGATGCTCGTCACCCTGAACGGCTCCCCCTACGAGCGGCACAAGGACGACGTTCGGCTCGCGCTGTGCCAGCGGCGCGCACGCGAGATCGGGGCCGCCATCGGCTACGTCAACATGACCGGCGGCCAGGACGACCTGGTCTTCGAGGGCGACTCCCTCGTCGTCGACGCCGACGGCGACCTCGTCTCCCGCGCCCCGCAGTTCGAGGAGGCGCTGCTGGTCACCGACCTGTCCCTGCCCCCGGCGGAGTCCCCGGAGGAGCCGGCGCGGGCGGACGGCTTCCGGGTCGTCCGGTACGCGGTCACGGACCGGCCCTCCCCTCCCCCCGGGACGCGCTCGCCGGTGCTGAC
>NZ_QPFC01001199.1:0-1465 GCF_003427465.1 Nocardiopsis sp. TNDT3
GGACCGCGGCCGCGCACAGGACGGCCCGCAGGGGGACGGTTTCGGTTCAACCCGGCGGCGCGAATTTCGGGCCGCCGTTTCGGGCTGTGCGTAGGGGGAGGGGTGATTGGGGACGCGGCGCGACCCGGGCCTCAGACCGCCTCGAAGCCGTCGCAGGTGAGCGGCGTCCCGGAGCCGGTGTCCGACCAGACCACCGTGTGCACCCCGGTGGAGGGGTCGCCCCCGGCTCCCTCGAAGTCGTCGGGGTAGCGCACGCGGGTCCACTCGCCGGGGGAGACCGCCGCCTCGGTGGCGGCGGTGCCGCCGCGGGGTCCGATGACGGAGACGGTCACCGAGTCGGTGTCCGCGTCCTCCGGCGCCAGGACGCCCAGTTCGACGGGGCCGTCCGCGGCCGTGCGCGGCGCCTCGGTGCGCCAGAGGCGGGCGGTCCGGCCGTCCACGGCGGGCACGCACAGGTACCTGGCGGGGTCGAAAGCGGTGTCGGGGACGCCCAGGCCGGGGCCCTCGCCCCGTACGGAGGAGCGCACGGTGTCGGCGATCATCTCGCCCAGCTGTCCGGGACCGTGCCCGTGGCCACCGCCGCAGGCGGTGGCCAGCAGGACCGCGGCCGCGCACAGGACGGCCCGCAGGGGTGTCGTGTTCAGCACACCACCGCACGTTACTACGTACGGTGCTCACCCGTGTACCCGCTGTCGTGCCCGGGGGTGGGGCTCAGACGCGGCGCAGCGGGGTGGGGCCGCCGTTGAGCCAGGTCAGCACCTGGTCGTGGATCTCCCCGTTGGTGCACACCAGGGGGCCGCCGTCCTCGAAGCCCTCGCCGCGCAGGTTGGTGGCCCGTCCGCCCGCCTCCTCCAGGATGACGGGCAGCGGCGCGGCGTCCCACAGCGACAGCTCGGGCTCGGCGGAGATGTCCACGACGCCCTCGGCGACCATCACGTGCGACCAGAAGTCGCCGTAGGCGCGGGTGCGCCAGACCGAGCGGGTCAGACCGAGGAAGGAGTCGAGGCGGCCCTGCTGCTCCCAGCCGGTCAGCGAGGCGAAGCTCAGCGAGGCCTCCGACAGCTCCGACACCTTGGACACGTGGCAGCGCGAGGCCTTGGACAGGCTGCGGCCCTGCCAGGCGCCGCCACCCCGGGAGGCCCACCAGCGGCGGTACAGCGCCGGGGCCGAGACCACGCCCACCACGGGGCGGTCCCCCTCCAGCAGGGCGATCAGGGTCGCCCACACCGGGACGCCGCGGACGTAGTTCGCGGTGCCGTCGATGGGGTCGATGACCCACACCCGGTTGCTGTTGCCCGTCTTGCCGTACTCCTCGCCCACCACGGCGTCGCGGGGCCGGGCGCGGGAGAGCACGCCGCGCAGCGTCTCCTCCACCATCCGGTCGGCCTCGGTGACGTGGGTGAAGTCGGGTTTGGTGTCGACGACGAGGTCGAGCGCCCGGAAGCGCTTGAGCGCGATGTCGTCG
>NZ_QPFC01001200.1:0-1828 GCF_003427465.1 Nocardiopsis sp. TNDT3
GGCGCGGCGGGAGTCGGTCAAGCGGGACCTGGTGGTGCGCCGCGTCGAGGACCGCACCCAGATCGCCGTCCTCGAGGACGACATCCTCGTCGAGCACTACGTCGACCGGGCCACGCACCGCTCCTACGTGGGCAACGTGTACCTGGGCCGGGTGCAGAACGTGCTGCCCTCGATGGAGGCCGCGTTCGTCGACATCGGCAAGGGCCGCAACGCCGTCCTGTACGCGGGCGAGGTCAACTGGGACTCCTTCGGCCTGGACGGCCAGCCCAAGCGCATCGAGTCGGTGCTCAAGTCCGGCCAGTCGGTCCTGGTGCAGGTCACCAAGGACCCCGTCGGCCACAAGGGCGCCCGCCTGACCAGCCAGATCAGCCTGCCCGGCCGCTACCTCGTGTACGTGCCCGGCGGTTCGATGACCGGCATCAGCCGCAAGCTCCCCGACAAGGAGCGCGCGCGCCTCAAGCAGATCCTCAAGAAGGTCATGCCCTCCGGCGCGGGCGTCATCGTGCGCACGGCCGCCGAGGGGGCCAGCGAGGAGGAGCTGGAGCGCGACATCACCCGTCTCGCCAAGCAGTGGGACTCCATCAAGCGCAAGTCCAAGTCGGCCAACGCCCCCTCGCTGCTCAACAGCGAGCCCGACCTGACGGTGCGGGTCGTGCGCGACGTGTTCAACGAGGACTTCTCCAGCCTCGTCGTGTCCGGTGAGGAGGCCTGGACCACCGTCCGCGAGTACGTGGACTACGTGGCCCCCAACCTCTCCGAGCGCCTCTCGCACTGGAACGAGGACCGCGACGTCTTCGCCGCCTACCGCGTCGACGAGCAGATCAACAAGGCCCTGGAGCGCAAGGTCTGGCTGCCCAGCGGCGGATCGCTGGTCATCGACCGCACCGAGGCCATGACCGTGGTCGACGTCAACACCGGCAAGTTCACCGGTCAGGGCGGCAACCTGGAGGAGACGGTCACCAAGAACAACCTGGAGGCGGCCGAGGAGATCGTCCGCCAGCTCCGGTTGCGCGACATCGGCGGCATCATCGTCATCGACTTCATCGACATGGTCCTGGAGTCCAACCGCGACCTGGTGCTGCGGCGCATGCTGGAGTGCCTCTCGCGCGACCGCACCAAGCACCAGGTGGCCGAGGTGACCTCGCTGGGGCTGGTCCAGATGACCCGCAAGCGGGTCGGCCAGGGCCTGCTGGAGGCCTTCTCGCACAGCTGCGAGCACTGCAACGGCCGCGGCCTGGTGGTCGCCAGCGACCCGGTCGAGAGCAAGGGCGGCGGCAGCGGTAACGGCCGCAAGAAGAAGAAGGGCAAGGGCGAGCCCGACCAGGCGGCCGAGAAGCCGGAGAAGGCCCAGAAGCCGTCCTCCGAGAAGGCCGACGGGGCCGACGGGCCGGAGAAGGCCGAGAAGGCGGGCGCTGACTCCGACGAGTCCGCCGAGGCGGACGCGGCGCGGACCGAGGAGGCACCCGAGGCCCCGCAGACGGCCGAGGCCCCGGCCTCCGAGCCCGCCAAGAAGACCCGTAAGCGGGCCTCCCGCTCCCGCAAGGCCGAGGCCGCCGCGGAGGAGCAGGAGGAGATCACCGCCACGGAGGAGGCTCCTGAGGCCGCGCAGCCCGAGCAGGCCGCGGAAGCCCCCGAGGAGGCCCCGGCCAAGAAGACCCGCGCCCGGCGCACCACCCGTCGTACCGCCCGCGGGGCGGCCGACACCGGTGAGGCCGAGGCCGCGGGCGGTGAGAGCGCCCCCGCCGAGGCGGACGCGACCGCCGCCGAGACGCCCGCCGAGGCCGGTGACGACGAGGCCGCCGAGCGGCCCAAGCGTCGCCGCACCCGG
>NZ_QPFC01001201.1:0-5521 GCF_003427465.1 Nocardiopsis sp. TNDT3
GCACCGCACCCGTCCCGCGCGGCCGTCACGCCTCGGTGGCTCCCACGAGCCAGGCGACCTTGTGGGCCGTGACGCCGAGGCTCCCACTGCTGCCGAGGTAGACCCCGAACGAGGCGATGAACGCGTAGTCGTGTTCTCGGCGCTCACAGATCACGTCCTCAACCGCACACGCGGATGACGGGTTGCGCACGCGCAGGCAGGGCGACGACTGTTCGTCGACCACGTCCGCCCGCACGTCGTAACGGGACAGTTCCGCGGCGAGTTTGCCGAGGTGCTCGTGCTCCTCGGAGGGCACACGGGTCGGCTGCTCGTCCCTCGTCTGTCTCGACTTGGCCATGGCGCAGATCCTTTCGTGTCGAGCGTGGTGGCTCTCCTCGATGCCCTGTCGCCATTGTCACCCAGGGTTATATTACTAGTCCGTAACGCGGTTACGACACGCCGTTACTCCACCCAGGCGCCCTCGTACACCACCTCGCGGACTCCGAGGTCGTCGTCGAGCACGACGAGGTCGGCGCGCCCTCCGACCTCGATCCGGCCCACCCCGTCCAGCCCCAGCGCCGCGGCCGGAACCGACGACGCCGACCGCACGGCCTCGGGCACGCCGACGCCCAGGCCCCGCACGGCGTTGCGCACCGCCTGGGGCAGGACGATCGTGCTGGAGGCGATCGTGCCGCTCTCCGCCAGGCGCGCCTCGCCGCCGCTCACCCGCACCCGCAGGTCGCCCAGCGTGTACTCGCCGTCGCCCAGGCCCGTCGCCGACATCGCGTCCGTCACCAGGGACACCCTGTCCGCGCCCGCGGCGTCGAAGACCAGCCCGGCCGCGCCCGGGTGGACGTGCACGTTGTCCAGGATCAGCTCGACCGTCACGCGCTCGTCGCCCAGCGCGGCGGCGATCGGCCCCGGGTCGCGGTGGCCCAGCGGACGCATCGCGTTGTACAGGTGGGTGGCCACCGACGCCCCCGCGTCGAAGGCCGCCAGTGTCTGCTCGTAGGTGGCCTCGGTGTGCCCCACCGCCGCCACCACGCCGGAGGAGGCCGCCGCGCCGATCAGGTCCAGCGCTCCGGGCAGCTCCGGGGCCACCGTGACCATGCGCACGTGCCCCCGCCCGGCCTTGAGCCAGCGGTCGAACTCGGCGGTGTCGGGGTCGCGGAGCAGGTCGGGGTCGTGCGCCCCGCACCTGGCCCGGGAGATGAAGGGGCCCTCCAGGTAGATGCCCGCCAGCTCGCCCGCGTCGCACAGTTCGGCCAGCGCCGCCACCTGGCGCAGGGTGTCCTCCGGGGTGGCCGCCACGAGGCCGCCCACCAGCGCGGTCACGCCCCGGGAGCGGTTGAACGCGATCGTCTCACGGACGCCCTCGGGGTCGGTCTCGGTGAACGCGTGCCCGGCGCCGCCGTGGACGTGGGTGTCCACCATGCCGGGGACGACCCAGGCGCCGCCGAGGTCGCGGCCGCCGGGAACGGGTCCGTCCGAACCCAGCGCGGCCACGCGGCCGTTCTCGATCCTCAACCATCCTTCGTGGACCCCGTCGGGGGTCACGACGCGCGCGTTGGTGAGTGTGACGGGGGTGTGGGCCATGTGAGGGGTTCCTCGTGCTCGTCTCGTCGGTGTGTGTCGCACATTACACAGGCCTTCGGAGCCGTCACCGCGGGCTTCCGTATTGCCTGCGGAGCTGGGTGATCCCGCTTCCTGGGACGGCTGTCCGAGGGGTGGACCGCCCACCGTGGTGCGCGCACGCATTGACGATAACGGCCGGGGCGCTTCATGATGGAGACATGTCCGCCGGTGAGCTGCTTGTCCAGCGCCTGCATGTCGATCTGAGACAGCAGGCGAGCGCGCTCTGTCGTAGCTAGCGCCCTGCGGGGTTTCGCCCCGCGCCTTTCGTGCCCCGTCGCACGTGCCCTGTCGCAGACACCGGACGCTCATCTCTTCCCCTGGGTCCCGTGGGGACCGCCCCGCGGTCGCCCAAGCAGACCTGCCAGGCCCGACACGGGCGGTTTTCGGACAGCGTGGTCCGCTCCCGCCGTGTCGGAGGCGAGGAACCGCGAGAGTCCAAGGACGTTCGTCACCCCTCCTTCCGGTGTCAACCGCCCCGCCGTCCTCCCCGGCTGGTGTCTCCTCCGATCCCGGCTCGCTCTGTTCGAACCCAGGAGTTCTCGCATGACCCGCTTCACCGTGCTCGTCGCCGCCCCCCAGATCCGTTCCTCCGTCCGCGACGCCGCCCTGCGCGCGGCCTCCGAGGTCGCCGCCCGCGCGGGTGTCGACTCCCGCCCCGACGTCATCGACATCGCCGAACTCGGCGCCGAACTGCTCTCGGAGTCCTCCGCCGCGGTCGAGGCCGCGCTGGCGAAGGTGCGCGAGAGCGACGTCCTGCTCGTGGCCTCCCCGCAGGCGCACGGCACCTACACCGGGCTGCTGAAGGTCTTCCTCGACCGCCTGCCCGAGCTGGGACTGGGCCACACGGTCGCGGTTCCGCTGGCGGTCGTGGAGGACCTGCGCAACAGCCGGGGCATCGAGGAGGACCTGCGTATCCTGCTGGCCGACCTGGGCGCCTGGGTGGCCGAGCCCGGCCTGATCCTGGCCGAGGGGGAGACCGGCCAGCCCGACAGCGTGGTGCGGGCGTGGGCCGACGTCGCCGCCCCGGGCCTGCGCGAGGCCGTGTCGGTGGCCGTCTGAGCGGGGTCGCCGCGGCGGTCCCGTAGCGGCGGGTCCGTGGTGGCAGGGGAGACGCGCAGGAGTGTCCCGCCTTCTCCCCGGCCTCCGCGGGGGCCGCACGCCGCTCCCTCGTCTTCGCCGTCCCCGCCTACGTCCGCCTCCTCCGCGCGCCCGTGTGCGGCCTACGGGTGGGCGCGTTTGCGGCTCGTGTCCGCCTCGGCGGCCGCCACGTTGCCGCGGACCAGGACGACCACGACGAGGGTGAGGGCGAATCCGCCCACGCGCAGGGCCAGCATGACGGAGTCGTCGGGCAGCCGCTCGCCGAACAGGATCGTGCCCATGACGACCATGAACACGTTGCCCACGACGTTGGACACCGGAGCGGTGATGGAGGCGCGCGAGCGCTGGAGCGAGGTCTGGAAGAGGACGATGCCCACCGCCCAGCCCACCGCGTACAGGTAGGGGTAGGGCGACAGCAGCGCGGGGACGATCGCGCCCCACAGGCCGTGGTCGGCCAGCAGGCCGCCCAGCCCCTTGCCCTGGAGGCCCGCGCTGCCCTGGGCGAAGCCCGCGGCCGCGCCCAGGGCGGCGGCGGACACGTAGCGGCCGCGGCCGCCGGCCAGGCCCACGACGACCAGGCACACCGCCACGGTGAGCAGGCTGACGGTGATGAGCAGCGGTGCGTCGGCGGTGGTGCCGGTCTCGGCGCCCTCGGCGGTGGACAGGCTGAGCAGGCCGAGCGCGACCGGCATGATGCCGAGGGCCACGTACTCGCCCCGTGTGACGCGCTCGCCCAGGACGAGGGTGATGACGAGGATGCCGCACGCGACCCCGGCGGCGAAGGCGGGCTGGGCCACGGACACGGGCGCCAGGCCGAGCGAGACGATCAGGCCGACGCTGCCCACGGCGGCGAAGAGGCAGCCAAGCACCCAGCGGGGGTTGGTGAGCAGGACCCGGGCCAGGTGGAGGGGGCGGTTGATCGAGATCGACTCCGCGCCGTGCAGGGCGCGCTGTTCCACGGTCAGGCCGACGGTGTAGACCACCGCGGACAGCAGGGCTACCACGAGTCCGGTCACGGGGGTCCTGCTTTCCGTCGGGGCGCGGAGTCGAGAGGGCGGGGGCGGCCGCTAACGTCGGTGTAGGCGGTTCCGCTCGGCCGCAGCGAGTTGACGAATTATATATAACCAGTTCTAGTCTTGTCTGACGAACCCCCTGCTGGGGGTAGAACCCGTTCTGGGAACGCAGGGGGCGCGGTGCGCGGATCCGACGAACGCTCCGTGTGGTGGTCGCGCGTGGCCGACCGCTTCGGCAGGCTTCGGTTCCGCTGGCCCGGACCGCGCCGCTCCCGGCCCGGCGAACCGGGGCGGGACCGCCCGCGAGCGCCGCGTCTGGCGTTGCTCCTGGACCGGTGGCCCCGCCGGCTCCGCCTCACGTTGCTCCGGCCCCGCTGGGACAGCCACTCCCGTTTCGAACCCGGGCCCCTGGGGCTGCTCGGCGTCATGCTCTCGGCGATGGCGGTCACCCTGCTGCTGATCCAGAGCGGCTCCGGGGGAGGCGCCGCGGAGGGCGGGCGCGCCGAGGAGCCCGTCACCGTGCCGGGCCCGCCGGACGGCGAACTGCGCGTCATGGTCGTCGGCGACTCGCTCTCCCAGGGCAGCAGCGGCGACTACACCTGGCGCTATCGCCTGTGGTCCCACCTGCGCGAGGCCGGGGTGGAGGTGGACTTCGTCGGCCCCTACGACGGCGTGTACGGGTTGGCGGACCGCGAGTTCGGCAAACAGGACTACGCCGACCCCGACTTCGACACCGACCACGCCGCCCGCTGGGGCACCACCGCGCAGGACCTGTCCACCGGGGCCGCGCGGGTGGCCGCCGAGTACCGGCCGCACTACCTGCTCCTCCTGGCCGGTACCGAGGACATCCTGGCGGGGGAGGACGCCGACAGCGCGCTGGAGGGGGTGGGCGAGACGGTGTCCACGGTGCGCGTCGTGCGGGGGCAGACCCGGTTCGTCCTCGGGGAGCTCCCGCCGGTGGAGGACCCGCGGGCCAACGCCGAGATCGACCGGTTCAACATGGGTCTGGTCGACCTCGCCGCTCAGCTCACCTCCAGCGAATCGCCCGTGGTGGTCGCGCGGGTCGCCGACGGGTACGCCCCGGCCAGCGACAACTGGGACGAGGCGCACCCCAACGCGCGCGGCGAGCTGAGGATCGCGGCGGCCTTCGCCGACGCGCTCGCCGAACCGCTGGGGGTCGGACCGGCCTACCGGCGGCCGCTGCCGGAACCGGCGGTGGGGCCCACGAGCGCGCCCGAGCCGGTGGCGGAGGAGTCAGAGGACGGCCTCGTGCTCAGTTGGGAGGCCGTGCCCGGTGCGACCGGCTACCGGGTGGTGCAGCGGCGCGTGGGGCCGGACCCGGACGAGGCCGTCGTGCTTCCCGTGGACGTGCGCGCCGACGGGGACAGCCGTTCCGTGCTGGTGGGGGCGCTCTTCAGCGGAGCCCGCTACGAGTTCGTGGTGCGCTCGTTCAAGGGCCGGGACGAGGGGGTGGAGTCCGAGCCCCTCCCGTGGGTGTGGGACGACGATCCGCCGCCGGGGCCGTCCTGGCTGCGCGTCGTCGACGGCGGGGCGACCGTGGAGTGGGAGGAGGTCGAGGAGGCCTCCCACTACGAGGTGTGGGTGCGCGCGTTGGACTGCGGGGTCGCCGATGACCGGCGGGCGCCCGTGGACGGCGGCCCGTACGCGTCCCCGGAGGGTGACCACGCCTCGGAGGAACCCGTCGAATCGCCCGTCCCCAGCGGCGGGCCGTCCGACCCCGTGCCCGACGCGGACCCCGGTCCGCGGCCCACCCCCACGCCCGCTCCGGCCCCCAC
>NZ_QPFC01001202.1:0-2477 GCF_003427465.1 Nocardiopsis sp. TNDT3
CGGTGGGTGGTGGTCCGCAACGGTCATGGTGGGCTCCTCCAGCGCACATTCTAGGCCAACGCTTTGTGCAGGACACGTGTGCTCCCCGAGGGGCTCGACGCGTGGACTCCGGGCGATGACCGGGGTCGGTACCGCCATGAGAACCCGGACACCGTCGAGCCCGGGAAAGGTGACGCTCGGGACGCGCGGACGCGCACGGCTCCCGTGTCCGGCTGGTCAGGACGTGCGTTCCGGTTCCGCTGAGGGGGTCCCGGCCCGGGGGCCGCGCAGTGCGGGCATCAGGACGCCGTCCACCAGCGACACGAGGAAGTCCCGGTCGAAGGGCCTGCGCTGGACGAGCGCGCGGTAGGCGGCCATCGACGCGACCACCTGCGAGAGGGTGTCGACGTCGGCCGCGGCCGAGGCCTCCCCGCGCTCGACGGCGCGCCGCATGAGGAGGCGGTGGGCCTCGGCCCAGGGCTGGACGATCGCGGCGCTGACGGCGTCGGCGGACGCCTCGTCCTGGACGAGCATCGAGGCCAGTCCCGCCATGATCCGGAGCCTGCGCTCGCCCTCCCGTGCCGACTGGGGCCGGAACAGGCCGAGCAGGTCCTCCCGGAGGTCGCCGGTGTCGGGCAGGCTCCCGGTGTCGACCTGGTCGCGTTTCATGCGCGCCACCGCGTCGACCACCAGTTCCGTCTTGGAGGGCCAGCGGCGGTAGAGCGTGGCCTTCCCGGCTCCGGCCCGGGCCGCGACGGCGTCCATCGTCAGCCGGGCGAACCCGGCTTCGGCCAGGACCTCCAGCGTCGCGTCGAGGATGGCGCCGTCACGGGAGCTGTCCCGCCTGCGGCCGGGGCGCGCGGAACCGCCGCCGGGTGCGGCGGGGGCGCGGGTGTCGCTGTCTCGTGTCATGGCGGTCTCCTCCTCGTCTCACCGCTGGTCGGAACGATACACACCAGTTCCGGAACAGAGTAGTTCAGGAACGGAAGAGTTCCGGAACTGGCACGTATCGAAATGTCCGGACGGTGTGGCACGATGAGCCGATGCACCACGTGAGTGACGACGAACGGCGCGCCCGCATCGGCGTTCGGCACGCCTTGGCGGCGGGTTTCCACGCGGACTCCCCGGAGGCGGCCACGCGGGCGGTGACCGCGCTGCACGCCACCGAACCGGCCACCGTCTACCTGTCGTGCCGGGCGCGCGTGCCCTCGCTGACCGTGGCCGACCTCGACAGGGCGCTCTACGAGGAGCGGAGGCTGGTGAAGCAGCTGGCGATGCGGCGCACGCTCTTCGTGTTCCCGCGCGAACTGCTGCCCGCCGTGTGGCCGAGCGCCTCCGCGCGCGTCGCCGCCGCGGAGCGCGCCCGCATGCGCAAGGACCTGGTCAGGGAGGGGATCGCCGACGACGGCGACGCCTGGCTCGACCGGGCCGGGGCCGAGGTCTTGGCCCTGCTCGCCGACGAACCCGAGGGACTGGTGGCCGCCGACGTGCGCCGGGCGGTGCCGAGGATCGACGTGAGGGTGGCGGGGTCGGCGGGTGAGGTGTGGTCGGCGCCGCGGGTGCTCACCCTCCTCGGCGCAGCCGCCGACATCGTGCGCGGCGCCAACACCGGCCGCTTCGCGGTCTCGCAGCCGCGCTGGACCCTGACCGGGCACTGGCTCGACGGCGTTCCCGCCCCGTGGAGCGCCGCCGAGGGCTACCGGGAGCTCGTCCGCCTCTGGCTGCACAGTTTCGGACCGGGGACCGAGGACGACATCGTCTGGTGGCTGGGGTCCACCAAGACGGCGGTGCGCACGGCGCTGGCCGAACTCGGCGCCGTCATGGTCTCCCTCGACGGCGGCGCCACCGGCTGGCTCCTGCCCGACGACCTCGGCCGGACGGCCGACCCGGGCCCGTGGGTCGCCCTGCTGCCGGTGCTCGACCCGACCGTCATGGGTTGGCGCGGCCGGGACTTCTACCTGGGCCCCCACCGCCAGCAGCTCTTCGACAACCGCGGCAACGCGGGCACGACCGCCTGGGCGGACGGCCGCGTGGTCGGGACGTGGGTGCAGGACGGCTCCGGCGCGGTCCGGGTGCACCTGCTCGAACCGGTGTCGACGGCCACGCGCCGGGCCCTGGGGGAGGAGGCGGCGCGCCTGACCGAGTGGCTCGACGGCGTCCGCATCGGCACCGGCTACGTGTCGCCCGCGATGAGGGCCGCCCGGGCCGCGTGGGAGTGAGGGCGGCCCGGCGCGGCGGACGACCCCGCGAGAGCCGCGGCGAGGGTGTCCGTGGTCAGCTCGTTGGGATACGCGGCCTTCCCGGGAGGCCAGCCACCGCTGGGGCTGCTCGGAGGGCTCTACGGTATCCAGCAGGCGATACTCGTGGTCTGCGCGGCGCTCGTGTCGGCCTTCCTCGCGGCCGGGTCCACCCGGCGGGCCACCGGCGCCGGGAAGGCGGGCGACCCCGGCGGGCCCCGCTGAGAGGGCCGCCGCAGGGGTCGCCCGGCCGGGGGGGGG
>NZ_QPFC01001203.1:0-7410 GCF_003427465.1 Nocardiopsis sp. TNDT3
GACCACGGAGTCGAGGCGGCACCGACCTGGGAAGGCACCCCGTCCGGGCGAACCCGAGTCCGAAGACCTGCTGGCCCCTCCGCGTCGAGTGCGCGGAGGCGTCCCGTGCCAGGCTCCGCGTTCGAGCCCCGACATCCAAGGCATGCCCATGCTGCGTCGCGCCCCGCGCCCCCTTCCCCTCCTGCTCGCCTCCGCCCTGCTGCTCACCGCCTGCGCCCCCTCCCCGGAAGGGGGGAGCGGCGGCACGGAGGCCGCCGACGCCGACGGCGCCCGCGCGGTCGACAACTGCGGACACCGGGTGGGCGTCGACGCCCCGCCCGAGCGCGTCGTCTCCCTCAACCAGGGCAGCACCGAGATCCTGCTCTCCCTGGGGCTGGCGGACCGCCTCGTCGGCACCGCCACCTGGACCGATCCGATCATGGAGGGGTTGGAGGAGGCCAACGGGGGCATCCCCCGCCTGGCCGACAACGCCCCCTCCTTCGAGGTGGTCCTGGACGCCGAACCGGACTTCGTGACGGCCTCCTTCGTCTCCACGCTCGGCACGGGCGGTGTCGCCACCCGCGAGCAGTTCGAGGAACTGGGCGTGCCCACCTACGTCTCCCCGACCGACTGCGCCACCGGCAAGGACAACGACAGCGGGGGAGACGGCTCGCGCAGCGAACCGCTCACCCTCGACGCCGTGTACGGCGAGATCCGCGACCTGGCCCTGCTGTTCGGGGTCGAGGAGCGCGGGGAGGAGCTGATCGCCGAGCTGGAGGGGCGGGTGGCGGCGGCCACCGCGGACCTGGACGCCTCCGGCGTCTCCCTCATGTACTGGTTCGCCAACTCCCAGTCGCCCTACCTCGCGGGCTGCTGCGGCGCCCCCGGCGCCATCACCCGCGCGGTCGGCGCGCGCAACGCCTTCGACGACACCCACGACGAGTGGCCCCAGATCAACTGGGAGACCGTCGCCGACCGCGACCCCGACGTCATCGTCCTCGGCGACCTGACCCGCGACTCCCAGACCGCGGAGTCCGCCGACGCCAAGATCGCGTTCCTGGAGTCCCACCCCGCCACGAGCAACCTCACCGCCGTGCGCGAGGAGCGCTACGTCCTGCTCAGCGGCCAGGCCATGAACCCCTCGATCCGCACGGTCGAGGGGATCGAGCAGGTCGCCGAGGGTCTGCGCGGCCTCGGGCTCGGCCGGTGAGCGGTGCGCGTCTGGCGCTGCTCTCCTGCGGTGGACTGGTGCTCCTGGCGGTGTCGGTCTCGGTCGCGGTGACCATCGGCCCCGCCGACATCACCACGGCCGAGGTCTGGAGGTCGGTCGCCGCGCGGCTGGGGTGGGGTGAGAGCGGCCTGTCGCCGCTGCGCGAGGGCATCGTGTGGGACCTGCGCATGCCCCGCACCCTGCTCGCCGCGGTGTGCGGGGCGGGGCTGGCGCTGTGCGGGGCGGTCATGCAGTCCCTGCTGCGCAACCCGCTGGCGGACCCCTTCGTGCTCGGGGTGTCCTCGGGGGCCTCCACCGGGGCGGTCGCGGTGCTGGTGCTGGGCTGGGGCGGCGCGGTGGTGTCGCTGTCGGCGGGCGCCTTCGTCGGCGCGCTGGTCTCCTTCGGGCTGGTGGTGCTGCTCGCGCACACCCTGGGCGCGAGCATGGACCGCGTGGTGCTGTCGGGGGTGGCGGCCATGCAGCTGTTCTCGGCGCTGACCTCGTTCATCGTGCTGACCTCGGCCGACGCCGAGACCACGCGCGGGGTGCTGTTCTGGCTGCTGGGCTCCCTCAGCGGCGCCGGGTGGGACGACGTGGTGCTGTGCGCGGTGGTGCTGGCCGGTGTGCTCGCCGTGTGCCTGGCGCACACCACCACCCTGGACGCGTTCGCCTTCGGTGAGGAGGCCGCGGCGAACCTGGGCGTGCGGGTGGCCCGCGCCCGCATGGTGCTGCTGTGCGCCACCGCGCTGCTCACCGCCGCCCTGGTCAGTTCGGCCGGGGCGATCGGCTTCGTGGGGCTGGTCCTGCCGCACGCGGCCCGCGCGCTCACCGGCGCGGCCCACGCCAGGCTCCTGCCGGTCACCGCGCTGGCGGGCGCCGTCTTCCTGGTGTGGGTGGACACGGTCGCCCGCACCGCGCTGGACCCCCAGGAGATCCCGGTGGGGGTGGTGACCTCCCTCATCGGGGTGCCCGCCTTCGTCGCAGTGCTCTACCGCGCCAGGAGGCACACGTGACCCCATCCGACCAGGCGGTGGCGCGCGGCCGCGACGGCGCGTCCTCCGCGACGGCGCCGGGGCGGGACGCCGCGCCGCAGGAGCTCGGCGGGAGCGGCCCGCCCGTGCGCCAGGCGCCCCCGACCGACGACCGACGGCCCGAAGGAGGGGACCGGGCACGGCGCGGCGCGCCCGCCGGGACCGGCCTGCACGCCGAACGGGTGAGCCGCCTGATCGGCGGAGGGCTCGTCCTGGACGGCGTCACCCTGGCTCCGCGCCCCGGCGAGACCGTCGGCCTGCTCGGCCCCAACGGTTCGGGCAAGTCCACGCTGCTGCGGCTGCTCTCCGGTGTCCTGGCGCCCTCCGCGGGCGTGGTCGCCCTCGACGGGACGCCGCTCGACCGGACCGCGCGCCGGGCGGTGGCGCGGCGCGTGGCCGCCGTCGAACAGAACGCGCACACCCAGACCGAGCTGACCGTCCGCGACGTGGTGGCCCTGGGGCGCGTCCCCCACCGCCGCGCCTGGACGCCCATGTCCGCGGCCGACGCGGACGCCGTCGCGGCGGCTCTGGAGCGCACCGGCCTGACCGGTACCGCCGACCGGTCCTGGCACACGCTCTCCGGCGGTGAGCGCCAGCGCGCCCAGATCGCCCGCGCCCTGGCCCAGGAGCCGAGCGAGCTGCTGCTGGACGAGCCGACCAACCACCTCGACATCCAGTACCAGCTCGACCTCATGGAACTGGTCGCGGGCCTGCCGGTCACCACCGTCATCGCCCTGCACGACCTCAACCTGGCCGCGATGTACTGCGACCGGCTGCTGGTGCTGTGCGGCGGGCGCGTCGTCGCCGAGGGCACGCCCCCGCAGGTCCTGACCCCCGCCCTCATCGAGGAGGTCTACGGGGTCCGGGCCGAGGTCGAACCCGGACCCGGGCACCCGGTGATCCGCTTCCTGCGCCGCGGCTCCGAGCCGCCGCGCCACAGTGACGCCCCCGCCGCCGAGGCGCGGACGACCCCCGGACCCGAACGGTCCGACCGACGATGGGGAGCCAACCCCGAAGGAGGAATCCGGCCATGACGGTACGGATCGCACTACTGTCCACCTCCGACACCGATCTGCTCTCCGCGCGGGCCAGCGACCGCGCGTACGCGTGGGCCAACCCCTCCCGCGCCTCCGACGCCGAACTCACCGGCGTCGTCGAGGGCGCCGACCTGGTGGTGGTGCGGCTGCTCGGCTCCCCGCACGACCTGTGGCCGGGCCTGGCCGCCGTCCGGGAACGGGGCACGCCGCTGGTCGTCCTGGGCGGTGAGCAGCAGCCCAGCGCCGAACTCATGGAGCACTCCACCGTCCCGATCGGCCTGGCGGCCGACGCCCACCGCTACCTGGCCGAGGGCGGCCCGGCCAACCTCGCGCGCCTGCACGCCTTCCTGTCCGACACCGTGCTGCTGACCGGCGAGGGGTTCGAGGCTCCCGCGCCCGTCCCGCTGTGGGGACTGGCCGAGCGCGACCGGCCGCGCGGCTCCGCGCCCGCCTCGTCCGCCACCGCCTCCGACGAGGGTCTGCCGAAGGTGGGCGTCCTCTACTACCGGGCGCACGAGGCGGGCGGCAACACCGCCTTCGCGCACGCCCTGGCCGACGCCGTCGACGCCACCGGGCAGGCCGTGGGCGTGCCCGTGTTCGCCGGGTCGCTGCGCTCGGCGCCCGACGAGCTGTACGAGGCGCTCGGCGGCTTCGACGCCCTGGTGGTCACCGTCCTGGCGGCCGGCGGCAGCGTGCCCGCGTCCGCGAGCGCGGGCGGGGACGACGAGGCGTGGGACGTGGAGCGGATGGCGGCCCTGGACGTTCCCGTCCTCCAGGGGCTGTGCCTGACGAGCCCGCGCGCCGACTGGGAGGCCTCCGACGACGGCGTCACCCCGCTGGACTCGGCGAGCCAGATCGCCATCCCCGAGTTCGACGGCCGCATCATCACCGTCCCCTTCTCCTTCAAGGAGATCGACCGCGACGGCCTGCCCCGCTACGTCGCCGACCCCGAGCGCTGCGCCCGCCTGGCCGGGATCGCGGTCGCCCACGCCCGGCTGCGGCACGTGCCCGCCGCCGACAAGCGCGTGGCGGTGGTCCTGTCCGCCTACCCCACCAAGCACTCCCGCATCGGCAACGCCGTCGGGCTCGACACGCCCCGCTCGCTGGTGCGCCTGCTGCGCCGGATGCGCGCCGAGGGCTACGACCTGGGAGAGCCCGGCGCCCTGCCCGGCCTGGACCTGCCCGACGAGACCGAGGCCGGGGACGCGCTGATCCACGCCCTGATCGCGGCGGGCGGCCAGGACGAGGACTGGCTGACCTCCGTGCAGCTGACCGACGCCCAGGTGCGCATCACCCCGGAGGAGTACGCCGCCTGGACCGAGGGACTGCCCGCCCCGCTGCGGGAGGCGATGGCCGAGGCGTGGGGCGCCGCGCCCGGCGGCCTCTACGTCAACGACGCCGGCGAGCTGGTCCTGGCCGCGATGCGCGCGGGCAACGTCGTCGTCCTGGTCCAGCCCCCGCGCGGCTTCGGCGAGAATCCGATCGCCATCTACCACGACCCCGACCTGCCCCCCAGCCACCACTACCTGGCCGCCTACCGGTGGCTGGAGCACGGCTTCGGCGCCCACGCCGTCGTCCACCTGGGCAAGCACGGCTCGCTGGAGTGGCTGCCGGGCAAGAACGCCGCGCTCTCGGCCGCCTGCGCCACCGACGCGGTGCTCGGCGACCTGCCGCTCGTCTACCCGTTCCTGGTCAACGACCCGGGCGAGGGCGCCCAGGCCAAGCGCCGCGCCCACGCCACGGTCGTGGACCACCTCATCCCGCCGATGGCCCGCGCCGAGTCCTACGGGGACATCGCCCGCCTGGAGCAGCTGCTCGACGAGCACGCCAACATCGCGGCCATGGACCCGGCCAAGCTGCCCGCCGTCCGCGGCGAGATCTGGTCCCTGATGCGCGCGGCCGAGATGCACCGCGACCTCGGCCTGGAGGAGCGGCCCGACGACGAGGAGTTCGACGACTTCCTGCTCCACGTGGACGGCTGGCTGTGCGAGATCAAGGACGCGCAGATCCGCGACGGCCTGCACGTGCTCGGCGAGGCGCCCGAGGGGGAGGCCCGGGTGAACCTGGTCCTGGCCGTCCTGCGCGCCGCGCAGGTGTGGGGAGGGGTGGGCGCCGCGGTGCCCGGTCTGCGTTCGGCGCTGGGCCTGAAGGAGGACGCGCCCGCCGTCGAGGTCGACCGGGTGGAGGCCCTGGCCCGCGACCTCGTGGAGCGGATGGAGGCCGCGGGCTGGGACCCGGCCGCCGCGTCCGGCCTGCACGACGACCCCGGGGTGCGCGCCGTCCTGGAGTTCGCCGCCGCGCAGGTGGCGCCGCGCCTGGCCCGCACCACCGACGAACTCGACCACGTCGTCCACGCCCTGGCGGGCGGCTTCGTCCCGGCGGGCCCCTCCGGCTCCCCGCTGCGCGGCCTGGTCAACGTGCTGCCGACCGGCCGCAACTTCTACACCGTCGACCCCCGCGCCGTCCCCTCCCGGCTGGCCTGGCAGACCGGGCAGGCGATGGCCGAGTCCCTGCTGCGCCGCCACCTGGAGGAGACCGGGACCTACCCCGAGTCGGTGGGTCTGTCGGTGTGGGGCACGTCGGCGATGCGCACCTCCGGCGACGACGTGGCCGAGGTGCTGGCGCTGCTGGGCGTGCGCCCGGAGTGGGACGAGGCCTCGCGCCGGGTCTCGCGGCTGGACGTGGTGCCGCTGGAGGAGCTGGGCCGCCCGCGCGTGGACGTCACGGTGCGCATCTCCGGCTTCTTCCGCGACGCCTTCCCGCACGTGGTCGCCATGCTGGACGACGCGGTGAACCTGGTGGCGGACCTGGACGAGCCCGAGGAGGGCAACTTCGTGCGCGCCCACACCCTCGCCGACCTGGCCGAGCACGGCGACCGGCGCCGCGCCACCACCCGGATCTTCGGCTCCGCGCCCGGCTCCTACGGCGCGGGCATCCTCCAGGTGGTGGAGTCGGGCACCTGGCGCGACGACCGCGACCTGGCGGAGGTCTACACGGCCTGGGGCGGCTTCGCCTACGGGCGGGGCCTGGACGGCGTCGCGGCGGCCGACGACATGCGCGCCAACTACCGCCGGATCAAGGTCGCGGCCAAGAACGTGGACAGCGCCGAGCACGACATCGCCGACTCCGACGACTACTTCCAGTACCACGGCGGCATGATCGCCACCGTCCGCGCCCTCACCGGCGCCGACCCCAAGGCCTACGTCGGCGACTCCACCTCGCCCGACGCGGTGCGCACCCGCACCCTGGCCGAGGAGACCGCCCGCGTGTTCCGGGCCCGGGTGGTCAACCCGCGCTGGATCTCGGCCATGCGCCGCCACGGCTACAAGGGAGCCTTCGAGCTGGCCGCCACCGTCGACTACCTCTTCGGCTTCGACGCCACGGCCGGTGTGGTGCACGACTGGATGTACGACAGGCTCGCCGCCGAGTACGTGCTCGACGCCGACACCCAGGAGTTCCTGCGCCGCTCCAACCCGTGGGCGCTGCACGGTATCGTCGAGCGGCTGCACGAGGCCGCCCGGCGCGGCCTGTGGGCCGAGCCGGACCCGGCGACGCTGGAGGCCCTCCAGGAGGTCTACCTGGAGGTCGAGGGAGACCTGGAGGACCGGTCCGAGTGAGGGTGCGCATCCTGGGCATCGGCATGGGGCCGCGGCACGTCACCCCGGAGGTCGCCGACGCGCTGCGCGGCTGCGACTACGCGGTGGCCGCCCGAAAACGCGGGGACGACGGGCTGCTGGCCCTGCGCCGGGCCGTGTGCGAGGCGCACGGCGTGCCGCTGGTCGCGGTGCCCGACCCCGAACGCGACCGCGACGACCCGGCGGACTACGCGGCCGCGGTGGCCGCCTGGCACGAGGCGCGGGTCGCCGCCTACGAGCGGGTGCTGGGCGAACGCGGCGGCACCGCGGCGTTCCTGGTCTGGGGCGACCCGGGTCTGTACGACTCCACGCTGCGGATCGTGGAACGGATCGCCGATCGGGGGGCCGTCGAGGTGGAGTACGACGTGCTCCCCGGCGTCAGCGCCCCCCAGCTCCTCGCGGCGCGGCACCGGATCGTGCTGCACGAGGTGGGCCGTCCGGTGCACGTGACCCCCGCGCGCCGCCTGGGCGAGGCGGTGGCGGCGGGGCAGGACAACATCGTCGTCATGCTCGGGGGC
>NZ_QPFC01001204.1:0-2019 GCF_003427465.1 Nocardiopsis sp. TNDT3
CCCACCGCCCGGCCGAACCCGCCACCACCGCGCCGCTGGCCGGGTTCACCGTCGCCGTCACCGCCGCCCGCCGCGCCGAGGAGATCAGCGCCCTGCTGCGCCGCAAGGGCGCCCAGGTCCTGGCCGCACCGGCCCTGCGCATCGTGCCGCTCAGCGACGACCAGCGCCTGGCCTCGGTCTCCGAACAGCTCGCCCGCCGCCCCGCCGACGTCGTCGTGGCCACCACCGGCATCGGCTTCCGCGGCTGGGTGGAGGCGTGCGAGACCTGGGGCACCGTCGACCCGCTCCTGGCGAGCCTGCGCACCTCGCGCCTGCTGGCCCGCGGCCCCAAGGCCAAGGGCGCCATCCGCGCCGCCGGACTCACCGAGGAGTGGTCGCCGCCCTCGGAGTCCTCCGCCGAGGTCCTGGACTACCTGCTCGCCCGGGGCGTGCGGGGTCTGCGCGTGGCCATCCAGCTGCACGGCGAACCCCTGCCCGACTTCACCGCCGCCCTGCGCCTGGCCGGAGCCGACGTCGTCGAGGTCCCCGTCTACCGCTGGACCCTGCCCGAGGACACCGCGCCCCTGGACCGCCTCATCGAGGCCGTCACCAACGGGGGAGTGGACGCGGTCACCTTCACCAGCGCCCCGGCCGCGGCGGGGCTGCTGGCCCGCGCCCACACCACCGGCCACCAGGCCGCCCTGGTCCGGGCCCTGCGCGGCGACGTCCTGGCCATGTGCGTGGGAGCGGTCACCGCACGCCCCCTCATGGCCCACGACATCCCCACCGTGTGGCCCCAGCGCGCCCGCGTCGGCGCCCAGGTCCGCGCGCTCGCCGAGGAGCTGCCCGCACGCTTTCCGACCCTGTCCGTGGCCGGACACCGCCTGCGCCTGCGCGGCCACGCCGTCCTGGTCGACGGCACCGTGCGCACCCTCTCGCCCACCCTGATGCGGGTGCTGCGCGAGCTGGCGCGCAGGCCCGGCCAGGTCCTGGACCGCACCCGCCTGCTCACCTGCCTGGGCGAGGACGCCGACGCCCACGCCGTGGAGACGGCCGTGGCCCGGCTGCGCACCGCGCTGGGCGACCCCCGCATCATCCAGACCGTGGTCAAACGCGGCTACCGGCTGGCCCTGGACCCGGCCGAACGCACCCTCTGACAGCGCACCGGCCCACCCGACCGAGGGAAAGGAAGAAGCGGACCCCGGCCCCGGCCGTCCGCGCCACGCGATGCACCGACACCCCACCCTGCTGCTGGCCGTCCACGGCACCCGCGACCCCCACGGCACCGCCGTGGCCCACTCCCTGGCCCTGCGCGTGGCCGAGGTGACGGGCCGACCCACCCGCCTGGCCTTCGCCGACGTGCTCGCGCCCAGCGTCGGCGAGGTCGCCGCCCGCACCCCGGGACCGCTGGTGGTCGTGCCCGCGTTCCTGGCCTCGGGCTACCACGTGCGCACCGACATCCCCCACCAGCTCGCCCGCGCCGGACGCGCCGACGCCGTCATCACCCCCGCCCTGGGCGATCACCCCGCGGTCCTGGACACCGCCGTGCGCCGCCTGGTCGGAGCCGGGTACCGGCCCGGGGACGCCGTCGTGCTGGCCTGCGCCGGGACCTCCGACCCCTTCGCGGGCGCCGAGCTGGAGCAGGCGGCCCGGCGCATGTCCCAGCGCCTGGGCACCCCCGTGGAGCTGGGGTTCATCGCCACCGGCGAACCCACCGTCGCCGAACGGGTGGTCCGCCTGCGCGAGCGGGGGCACCGCAGGGTGGCCGTGGCCAGCTGGCTGCTGGCACCGGGGCTCTTCCACGACCGCCTGGCCGGGGCGGGCGCGGACGTGGTGGCGCGCCCGCTGTGCCCGGACCCGGCCCTGGCCCACGCCGTGGCCGCGCGCTACCGCCAGGCCGCCATCGCCCAGCCCGTCTGAACCGGGGGCAGGCCACCGGGGCGGGGGAGCGGTACCCACCGGGTCGAGCACCGGTCCGGTGGGGGGAGGGACCCGCCGCACGGCACCGGCCCGCCCCGCCGCGCCCTGCCCGGGCATGGC
>NZ_QPFC01001205.1:0-1386 GCF_003427465.1 Nocardiopsis sp. TNDT3
CAGCACGCTGACCCGTTCGGCGCGCGCGTGCTTGACCGCGTTGGTCACCGACTCGGCGACCACGAAGTAGGCCGCCGTCTCCACGGTCGGCGGGCACGCGCCCTCCAGGCCGTACTCCAGGTCGATCGGCAGGCTCGACCGGCCGACCAGGTCGTGCAGCGCGGCCCGCAGCCCCGACCCGGCGAGCGCGGCCGGGTAGACCCGCCAGGCGACCTCCTTCAGGTCGCGCAGGGCGTCGCGGGACTCCTCGTAGGCCTGCTCGACCAGTGCGCGCCCCCGCTCCGAACCCGGGTCGCGGCGGGCCCGCCCCAGCGCCATCCCCAGCAGTACCAGGCGCTGCTGGACGCCGTCGTGCAGATCGCGTTCGATCCGGCGGCGCTCCTCGTCCACGGCGGCGACCACTCCCGCGCGGGTCGCGACCAGGACCCCGATCCGCTCCTCCATGAGGTCCTGGCGGCTGGGGCCGAGGAACCTCCGGGCCAGCCAGCGTTCCGTTCCCACCAGGCCCACGGTTCCCTGAGCGCTCAGGTACATCAGGGCCAGGCCGATCGGCACGATCGCGGGGTCGTTGCCGTCGAGCACCTCCAGCGGTGACAGCGCCAGGTAGAGCCCGGCGGCGAAGAAGGCCAGCACCAGCCCGCCGAAGAGCCCCACCGGGCAGCGCACCGCGAGGTAGGCCAGCGGTCGGGCCGTCCCGGGGCGCACGGTGATGTCGACGCCGAACAGGGCGGACAGGCGGCCGCGCTCCAGGGAGACCAGCGGCCGGGCGGCCCCGTCCAGCGCCCGGCGCAGGGACGCGCGCGAGGCGGGACGGAGCAGGAGCGGCAGCGCGGGAACGGCGGCTACGAGGGCCGCCGCGAGGAAGAGGGCCTCGGCCAGCGCGGTCACCGCTCCGGCGGCGGCGCCCGTCACGGCCCGGCCCCATGCGCGCGCCACCGCTGCCGCCGGATGCGCGTCTCCGTGCGTCGTCACGTCCGTCCTCTCCGCCTGTCCGGTCGCCGCCGCCTCCGGCGTCCGTGCCGGGTACCCGGACCCGACTGCCCGTGCCCGGTAGCCCGGCGCCGGGTGCCCGCGTCCGCTGGTGCGTGACGGGCACCCGTCTTCGAGTGTCCGTGCCCGGTTGTCCGCGCGGGCCCGTGCCCTCGGAACCCGTGTTCTCGGAGAACGGGGGGAGGCCGCGGTCGGCGTCAGCGTCGACACTAGCCACCCCCCGGGCGCGCGGGTACTGCGGAACACCGCATTCCGGGGTGGGGAGCCGCGTCCCGAACAGGGCGGGATCCCCCATGGGCGCGGGGGCCGCGGCTCCCTAGCGTTGTGGCCGTGCCGGCCGGCCGAGACCCCTGCTCCCCGAGACTCCTGTTCCCCGAGACCCCCGTTCCCGAGACG
>NZ_QPFC01001206.1:0-4929 GCF_003427465.1 Nocardiopsis sp. TNDT3
CCAGCGCGCGGTAGTCCAGCAGCCGGTCCTCCAGCACCTCCAACGAGGGGCCCGCGTCGTGGCTGTCGGCGTAGCCGCGCCCCGGCTCCCGCACCGGCGACTCGTCGGCGGGCACGTCGGCCAGCGCCCTCCTGACCCTGGCCAGGATCCGCTCGCGGCTGCTCATCGGCCCTCCCCCTCGCGCCTGTCCCACCACTGGCGGAAGGACTCGGCCGGGACGTCGGGCACGTCCCTGGTGTCGGTCCAGGCCCCCGCCAGGCCCGGCAGGTGGCGCGGGACCGCGCGGCGCCCCAGCCCCGCCGCCCGCTGGACCGCGCCCAGCGTCCGCGGGGAGGACAGCACCGCCTCGGCGCCCGCCATGAGCGCCTTCTCCCCCGCGTGCCCGGAGCGCTCCACGACCTCCTCGCGCAGGTGCACCAGCACCTCGGGGATGTCGATGGCCACCGGGCACACCTCGTAGCAGGCCCCGCACAGCGAGGACGCGTAGGGCAGCGCCTCGTCCACCGGCGAGGACATCCCCCGCAGCTGCGGGGTGAGGATCGCGCCGATCGGACCCGGGTAGACCGAACCGTAGGAGTGCCCGCCGGTGCGCTCGTAGACCGGGCAGGTGTTCAGGCACGCCGAGCAGCGGATGCAGCGCAGCGCCTGGCGGCCCACGGTGTCGGCCAGCACGTCGGTGCGGCCGTTGTCCAGCAGCACCAGGTGGAACTCCTGGGGGCCGTCGCCCGGCGTCACCCCGGTCCAGGTGGAGGTGTAGGGGTTCATCCGCTCGCCGGTGGAGGAACGCGGCAGCAGCTGGAGGAACACCTCCAGGTCCGACCAGGTCGGCACGATCTTCTCGATGCCGACCACGGAGATCAGCGTCCGGGGCAGTGTCAGGCACATGCGCCCGTTGCCCTCCGACTCCAGCACCACGAGCGTGCCGCTGTCGGCCACCGCGAAGTTGGCCCCCGAGATCGCGGTGCGGGTGCGCAGGAAGCGTTCGCGCAGGTGCACGCGGGCCGCCTCGGCCAGCGCCCGGGGGTCGTCGGTCAGGCCCCGGGGCGCGGGCACGCCCCACTCGGCCATCTGCTCCAGGAAGATCTCGCGGATCTGGGCGCGGCCCAGGTGGATGGCGGGGACCAGGATGTGCGAGGGCAGGTCCTCGCCCAGCTGCACGATCAGCTCGGCCAGGTCGGTCTCGTAGGCGGTGATCCCGGCGGCGGCGAGGGCGTCGTTGAGTTCGATCTCCTGGGTGGCCATCGACTTGACCTTGACCACGTCGGTCTCGCCGGTGTCCCGGACCAGCCGGGTGACGATCTCGTTGGCCTCGGCCGCGTCGGAGGCCCAGTGCACCCGTCCGCCCGCCCGGTGGACGGACTCCTCCAGCTGTTCCAGGTAGTGGTCCAGGTGGCGCAGGGTGTGCTCCTTGACCGCGGCGCCCTCCGCCCGCAGGCGCTGCCAGTCCTCGTGCAGCTCGTCGACGACGGAGGCGCGCTTGTCGCGGATGGTGTGCGTGGCCCTGCGCAGGTTGTGCCGCAGGCGGGCGTCGTTGACCGCGCCCGCGGCGGCCTCGGGAAAGGGCGGGATGCCCAGGAACGTCGCGCTCATCGGTATGCGCCCTCCTCGTCTCTTTGGACCTCCGCTTCGCTTCGGCCCACCCGTCGCCCGCCATCGCCCGTCGGGGACGCTGCGCGTCGGGACGGGCTACCGCCCTCAACGGACGCCTGCGGCGCGGTGTCTTCCTTGTTCGGGCGCCCGGAGAACGGGAACCTTCGGTGCCTTCGGCGTATTCGCTCGTGCCCGCCCGTCACCCGCCACCGCCCCAATCGACGCCTGCGGCGCAGTTCTTCCCACGGGAATCCGCCTCCGCCCCCTCCAGAACCCCGTGGGCGCCCTCCTTCTCGGTGCTGGCCAGGATCTCGGCCAGGTGCGCCACCCTCATCCCCGACCGCTGCCGAGACAAGGTGCCGCCGATGTGCATCAGGCAGGAGTTGTCCACCGCGCACAGCACCTCGGCGCCGGTCTCCACGGCGTGGCGGGCCTTGTCCGCGCCCATGGCCGAGGACACGTCGCCGTTCTTGACCGCGAAGGTACCGCCGAAGCCGCAGCACTCGGTGGCCCCGGGCAGCTCCACCAGCTCCAGGCCGCGCACGGCGCGCAGCAGTCGGTAGGGGCGGTCGCCCAGGCCGAGCATGCGCAGCCCGTGGCAGGTGGGGTGGTAGGCCACCTTGTGCGGGTAGTAGGCGCCCACGTCCGTCACGCCGAGCACGTCCACCAGGAACTCGGTGAGGTCGTACACGCGCGGGGCGAGGTCGGCCACCTTGCGCGACAGGCGGCTCCCGCTCGCGCCCAGCCGCGGGTAGTTGTCGCGGACCATGGCCGCGCAGGAGGCGGAGGGGACCACGACGGCGTCGGCGCCCTCGAAGGTGCGCACGAAGCGCACGGCCAGACGGCTCGCCGAGCGCCGGTAGCCGGTGTTGTAGTGCATCTGCCCGCAGCAGGTCTGGCCCTCGGGGAAGACCACCTCGTGCCCCAGGCGCTCCAGGAGGCGCACGACCGCCCGTCCGGTGCCGGGGAACAGTGTGTCGTTGACGCAGGTGATGAACAGCGCGATCCGCATGTGCCTCCTTCGTGCCCCGCCGACCGGCGCGCGCGTGCGGACCCGCCGGGTCGGCCCACGCGGTGCGCTGCCATGGCGGAACTGCTCGCCACGAGCCTGGGGTGGTCGGACCACTTTCGCACGCCGGGAAGCATCTGGGCAAGAAAGGGAGCGAAAAGGGTGATGCGGGGCGAGGGGATGGAAAATTGGTATGATCTCTTGGCGGTGGTGGTGACGCGGGACACGTGAGAACCCAGCCCCGCTCCCGCACCCGTCCCGGCCCCGTCGGGCCGACGGACGACCCGGGCCACCGCGCAGACTGGAGGGATCTTCCGTGAGCGACCCCGACGCCGGGCGCACCACCGTCACCCGGCGCGCCGCCGACCGGATCAAGGCGATGATCGCCGACGGGCGGGTCGGACCGGGGGAGCGCCTGCCCACCGAACGCGACCTGTCCGCGCAGCTCGGGGTGTCCCGCAGCTCCATGCGCGAGGCCATCCGCTCCCTGACCACGCTCGGCGTCCTGGAGTCCCGCCACGGCGCGGGCGTCTACGTCACCGCGCTGCGCCCCGCCGACCTGCTGGAGACCTTCTCCGTCCTGGCCGAGGTCTCCCAGGGGCACACCCTCCTGGAGGTCCTCCAGGTGCGGCGCATGCTCGAACCCGCCGCCACCGCCCTGGCCGCCGCGCGCGCCAGCGACGAGGACCTCGACCGCATCGGCGCCCTGCTGGAGCGGATCGAGGGCGGGGACGACACCTCCGGCGCCGACACCGTCGCCGCCGACCTGGGCTTCCACCAGGCCATCGTGGCCAGCACCGGCAACGCCACCCTGGCCGCGGTCAACGACGGCCTGTCCTCGCGCACCTTCCACGCCCGCGTGTGGGCGGGGCACCGGGAGGCCGGGCTCACCGCCAAGCTGCGCGAGGACCACCTGCGCATCCACGAGGCCCTGGTGGCACGCGACCCCGACGCCGCCCGGGCCGCCGCGACCGTGCACGTCCTGCGCGTGGAGCGCTGGCTCAGCGCGGAACTGGCCGACTGAGCGCCACCGCGCCACCACTTCGGCGCGTCACCGCGTCACCGCGTCACCGTTTCGCCGCGCCGCCTTTTCACCGCGTCACCGCCCCTCGGACCGGCCGGGTCGCCCGCCGCGGTCGCGGATCCTGTCGGCGAACTCCTCGGCCCGCAGCAGCCGCGCCAGGTCCTCGCGCCGGGCGGTCGGCGGGCGCTCCCCGGCGGCCTCGGGCGCCTGCTCGGGGATCTCCTGGCCCAGCTCCGCGTCGATGCCCAGGACGTCGTGGTCCTCGATCTCCTCGATCCGGTGGCCCTCCGGGAAGTACCGCAGGAAGTCGGCCACCGCGGAGTCCTGGTCCGCGGCCCCCACGTCCGTGTCCGCGTCCACGTCGTCGTCGTAGCCGGGGTCCCAGGCCCCCGTGTCGAACTCGTCGAAGCCCTCGGTTGACTCTGTCACCGGCGTCCCCCTCACGCTCGGTTCCCCACTCCGATCATGCCCGCTCCGACCGGAGGACGCCAGGGGCTGATGCGAGGGGAGAGGCGGGTGTGAAACCGGGCGAGGTGACGCACGGTAGGCTTCTGCCGCGCTGTCCGATATGTGAACGGAGCCCCCTCTGTCGTGCGCGAGCGCGTTCGAGTCATCGTCGACGCCCCCTGGTTCCAGGCCTGCGTCATCACCCTCATCCTCGTCAACGCCGTCATCCTCGGCGCGGAGACCTCACCCCGGGTGACGGACTCCTACGGCCGCCTCCTGCGCGCCGTCGACCTGACCATCCTCGCCCTGTTCGTCCTGGAACTGGGGATGAGGATGTACGCCCACCGGCGGGAGTTCTTCCGCGACCCCTGGAGCTGGTTCGACCTGGTGATCGTCGGCATCGCGCTGCTGCCCGCCTCCGGCCCCTTCTCGGTGCTGCGGGTCCTGCGCGTGCTGCGGGTGCTGCGCCTGCTGTCGGTGATCCCGACCCTGCGCCACGTCGTCACCGGCCTGTTCCGGGCCCTGCCCGGCATGATGTCCATCCTGTTCCTGGTGGTACTGCTGCTGTACGTGTCGGCGGTCATGGCCACCGAACTCTTCGCCGACGTCTCGCCGCAGTACTTCGCCGACCTGCCCGCGTCGCTGTTCACCCTGTTCCAGATCGCCACCGCGGACGGCTGGGGCACCATCGCCAAGGACGTGATGGAGCACAAGCCGATGGCGTGGGTGTTCTTCGTGGTCTTCGTGCTGGTGTCCACGCTGGTGGCGCTCAACCTGTTCATCGCCGTGGCCGTGGAGGCCCTGGAGAAGGACGACGAGGAGAGCGGCGGCGGTGGCGGGGGCGGCGGCGCCGCTCTCC
>NZ_QPFC01001207.1:0-1060 GCF_003427465.1 Nocardiopsis sp. TNDT3
GGCCGCCAGCAGCCGCTCCAGGGCGTCGGGGTCGACCACGACCAGTTCGGGGTGGAAGGCCCCAGGGTCCTCCAGCAGGGGCTGGTCCCCGCCGCGCAGGTGGTGGTCGAAGAACGCCAGGCTGTAGGTGCGCACCAGCTCCAGGCCGCGCTCGACGCCGACGTCGCCGTACAGGTTCCGCCACTGCTCGGGGGTGAAGAGCTCGGTCAGGCCGAGCTGCTCCACCAGCACGCCGCGGTCGATGCTGTTGGAGTGCCCCGAGCCCTCCATGCGGATCCACTGCCGCCAGCCCTCCAGGCGCGGCCACATCTGCTCGACGCCGTCCCAGGAGTTGCCCTGGCCGTTCTCGATCAGCGCCAGCGGCTTGTCCAGCCCCTCCTCCACCGCGGGCGGGTAGTAGGGGCCGTCCAGGTTGATCCCGGCGTCCACCCGCTCCTCGGCCCGCAGCGTCTCGGCGGTGGCCGTGCCGCCCCAGGAGTGCCCGGCCATCCCGATCCGGGAGGCGTCGATGACCCGCGACCACCGCCACGCGGGGTCGGGGCCGGTGAGCCGGTCCAGGAGGAAGGAGACGTCCTCGGCCCGGTTGGTCGAACCCAGGGCCCACTCGCCGCTCTGGCACCCGGTGCACTCGGTGATCAGCCCGTCGGGGAACTCCACGGGCGCGGCCTCGTGGGCGTGGTCCACCCCGGCCACCACGAAGCCGTGGCTGGCCAGGTCCTCGGCCAGCGAGGACAGCTCGATCCGGTTGTGCCCCGCGCCGGGGGACAGGACCACCAGCGGGAACCCGTCGCGGGTGCGCGCGGGAGGCACGTCCAGGCGGGAGGAGGTGCGCACCCCGCTGTGCATGAGGTCGGCGGGCAGGTCCAGCCCCAGCCCCGCGATCATGGCCGCGGACTCGGCCTCGGTCATGTACGGCGCTGGCCGGCCCGAGTCCGCACGCGCCGGGTACCACAGGGTGACCATCAGCTGGCGGGGCCCGCCCACCCACACGTCCTCGCGCTCCCCGTCCACCAGGTGCAGGGTCGTCCTGCCCACCGGGTGGTCCCCGGTGGGCTCGGGC
>NZ_QPFC01001208.1:0-1398 GCF_003427465.1 Nocardiopsis sp. TNDT3
CCCGGCACCCCCGCCATCCCCTCCCGGCCGCGCGCACCGGCGCGAAGCCACGGGCAAAGGACACCCTGGGACCACACCCGCTCCGAGGCGAAGAGTAGGCTGCGTGCGTCAGCCATCCCCGCCACGAAAAGAACCCATGATCACCTCTTCCCTCGGGCGCGCGCGGTAGATGGACCCCGAGATCCTCGGCCTGCTCCTGCTGGTCGGTGTCGCAGCGGGCTGGGTCGACGCCGTCGTCGGTGGAGGCGGCCTGCTCCTGCTGCCCGCCCTGCTGGTCGCCGCGCCCACCACACCCCTGGCCACCCTGCTGGGCACCAACAAGCTGGGCGCCGTCTTCGGCACCACCTCCGCCGCCCTGGCCTACGCCCGCAAGGTCAGGATCGACCGCCGCGTGGTCGCGCCCACCGCAGCCCTGGCCCTGCTGGGCTCGGGGCTGGGCGCGGCCATGGCCGCCGCGCTCACCGCCGACGTGCTCAAACCCGTCATCATGGTGGTCCTGGCCGGGGTCGCCCTCATGGTCTACTTCCGCCCCGCCATGGGTGTCGCCTCCGACCGCCGCCTGCGCACCCGCAACCGCGCCCTGGCGGTGGTGGCCGTCGCGGGCCTGGGCGTGAGCTTCTACGACGGCCTCATCGGCCCGGGCACCGGCGTCTTCCTCATCATCGCCTTCACCGCCGTGGTCGGCATGGACTTCGTCGAGGCCTCGGCCTCGGCCAAGATCGTCAACGTGTGCACCAACCTGGGAGCGCTCGTCGTCTTCGGTCTGGGCGGGCACATCGACTGGCTGCTGGGCCTGGGGTTGGCGGTGTGCACCATCATCGGCGCCCAGATCGGGGCGCGTATGGCCCTGCGGCGGGGTTCGGGGTTCGTGCGCGCGGTGCTGCTGGTGGTGGTCATCGCCCTGCTCGTGCGCATGGGCTGGGACATCTTCACCTGAGGCCGCCTGAGGCGCGGGGCGCGCCCCGCGCGCGGTGCGGTCAGTCGCGCAGCCGGTAGAAGCGCACCGGCGAGTTGGCGGTGAAACCGATGCGCGGGTACACGGGCGCTCCGGCCTCGGTCGCCTGCAGTACGGCGCGCCTGAGGCCGCTGGCCCGGGCGCCCTCGTACAGGGCCTTGCGGGTGACGGCCTCGGCGTAGCCCCTGCGCTGCCACCGCGGTGCGGTGGCCACGAGCACGACGAACAGGCAGTCCCGCGCGCGTACCGTCGCGGCGCACGTGACCGCCTCGCCCTCGCGTATGCCCAGGTAGGCGTGGACGCCGTCCTTCCACAGGGCGGATCCCACGAGCCCGTCGCGGCCCTCCTGCGGGGTGAAGCCGTAGGCGTGGGAGTTCAGGTCGGCGTAGGAGCGCAGGTGTGCGTCGGTGCTCACGCGTACGAACGTCAGGTCGGGGTGGGAG